>JALUWE010000224.1 GCA_027019845.1 Anaerolineales bacterium
AAGGGTCGCGCTCGCCGATTAAAAGCGAGGGGGGGCGATCTTTCATTGTCTCTTCCTAAAACTAACACCTCTCTTGAGCTATTGTATCCCATTTGTATGAAAATTGCCCTTCCCCCATCTGGGTCTAAGGTATGGTGGGGGGCGATAAAAACATAGCTGGCAGCCGTGAGACTGCCAGCCCGCCCCCGCGGTGCGCGCTTCCACCTCGGTCAGGCCCACGCTGGCCAGCGCGGGTTCGGTGAACACCGCACGCGGCATCTTACACGCAAAAAACGATTACAGCCCCGCCAGGATCACCGGCAGATACCGCCCCTGGAACCAGATCAGGTACAGCCCGGCCAGAATCAGCAAGATGGCGCTTAAGCGATACGTGTAAGGCAGCAGCGATTTCAGCCAGTCGGTCAACGCGCCTTTGAGCAGCGCCGCGCTGAGCGCCACCGCGGTCAGGACCGCACCCATCCCGGCCGCGTAGCCCGCGAACATCAACGCGCTGCCGGTCGCGCTCCCCAGCGCCAGGCTGGCCCCCACCACGGCCAGGAACACCGGCAGGGTGCAGCTGAGCGAGGCGAACCCGTAGGCCAGCCCGAACGCGAAAACGGCCTTGGGGCTGCGGCCGCGCACGCCCATTTCGAGGTTGGGCAGCGAGAGGGGCAACGACCTGCCGGAGAACAGCCACACGCCCAACCCCACCAGACCGATCCCCACCGCGAGCGCGGCCAACGGCATCCACCGGACAATCGCTCGTATGCCCGCAGTGACCACCACGCCGGTAGTTCCAAAGATGACCAGAAATCCGGCTGTCACCAACGCCCCCAGAAACAGACCCTCCAGCAGCCGTTTGGACAGCGGTCTTTCTGCATACCCCTCCTGTTTGGTGCCCAGGTAGTACGAGACGAAGGACGGCAGCATGGCCCAGCCGCAGGGATTGATGGTCGCCAGCATCCCGGCGGTGAACGCGTACACAAGATTGACTCCATCTAAAGCCATACGTTTGTTTCCTTTGTTCTCTTATCCCGCGCAGCAGCTCAGCATCGCCACGTCTTTCTCGAAAGCCAGCGTTGCCAGCTTGATGCCCTCTACGTTGGTCAGGTAGGGGAAGATGGTGGTGCGCAGGTCGGCGACCGTCAGGCCGAGTTTGAGGGCCAGGGAGGCGACCTGGATGATCTCGCCCGCTTCGGGGGCCAGGATGTGCGCGCCGAGCAGTTTGTCCGTGGCCGCGTCCGCGACCAGTTTGATCAGGCCGCAGGTATCACGCGCCGCCAGCGCGCGCGGCACGTAGGCCATCGGCAGGGTGCTGGTTTTGACCGCGTAGCCCTGTTCGCGCGCCCCGGTTTCGGTCAGCCCGGCGGAGGCGATCTGCGGGTCGGTGAAGGTGACACGGGCGATGTACGAGGTGTCGTAGCGGTTGGTTGTGCCGGCCAGCGCGTTTTCCGCGGCCAGGCCGCCCGCGTAGGCTGCTACGAAGACGAACATATCCCGCCCGATCACGTCGCCCGCCGCGTATACGTCCGGGTTGGCGGTTTGCAGGGTCTCGTCCACCCTGATTTCGCCGCGTTTGCCGAGCTGCACCCCGGCATCTTCCAGCCCCAGGCCGCGGGTGTTAGGCCGCCGGCCAGTGGCGACCAGCAGTTGTTCCGCGTCGAAAGTCATCTCTTCACCGTCATGTGTTCCGGTCAGGTAGTAGCGCCCCTCGCGGCGTTCCACTTTTTGGGTCTGGAAATGGGTGACAACGCGCAGCCCGTCTTCTTGCAGGTATTCCTGCATGGCCGCGCTGATTTCCTCGTCTTCGAAGGGGGCGACGCGCGGCAGCAGTTCGAGCAGCGTGACATGCGTCCCGGCGCGGGCGAAGATTTGCGCCAGTTCCAGGCCGACCGCGTTGGCGCCCAACACGATCATGGAGCGCGGCAGCTCGGTCAGCTCCATGGCCGTGGTGCTGGTCAGGTAGCCTGCTTCGGCCAACCCAGGGATGGGCGGCGCCCAGGGGGAGGCGCCGGTAGCGACGATGATTTTGTCGGGGGTGTACGTCTGGCCGTCTATTTCTACCCCATTACCACCGGTCAGGCGGGCGCGGCCTTCGATGTAGGTGACATTGGGGTAGGCAGCCAGCACGTCGGTGTACTTGGCCTTGCGCAGTTCGTCTACCAGTTCGTCCTTGTGCGCCACCAACTGCGCCCAGTGGAGCGCGCCTTTGGCGGTGTGTACCCCGCGGAAGGGGTGCTTGCCCGCTGCGTGGTAGTGTTCGGTAGCGCGGATCAAGGCTTTGGAGGGCACGCAGCCGATGTTGACGCATGTGCCGCCGATTTCGCCTTCGTTGACCAGCGCGACTTTGTAGCCCAGCTCCGCGCCTTTGATGGCCGCCGCGAATCCCGCTGAACCTCCCCCGATCACCATCAGGTGGATGTGGTCGCCGGACTGGCCTTTGGAGACGAAGGGCACGGCCTGGCGCGGCTGGCCGTTGCCTTGTTTGATGCTGGCGGTGTAGCCTGCTTGTTCGACTGCGGCCTCCAGCGCGGCGGGGTCCACGTCCGGGGCGGCTGTGACGCTGGCGCGGCCCGCCTTCCAATCCGGGACGCGGGCCTCGGCCACGCCGGGCACGCTGGCCAGTGCCTTTTCCACGTGGGTGGCACACGAATCGCAGGTCATGCCCTGGATGTCTAGCTCGATTTTTTGTTGTTCTTGTAGCATACGATACTCCTTTACGTCTAAGTCGTCTAACTTGTCTAACTTGTCTAAATCGTCTGATTTGTCACATATCCAATACCCAATACCCAATACCCAATACCCAATATCCAATTC
>JALUWE010000225.1 GCA_027019845.1 Anaerolineales bacterium
CGCTGCCTACCCGCCCTACACGTACACCCACATCGGCTGGGCCGATGGCGCGCCGCGCGAACCTTTCGACTTGCCCCCGGAGGTGGAGGCGGAACGCCTCGCTTACTTGCCGAAGACGACCAGCAACAACTTCGAGGGATGGGGTTTCGCCCCTCATGCGTTTTATGCCATGTGGAAGTATGCCGAGGTGTTCGGCGGCGCGCAGAGTATCTTCGATCAGAGCAAGGACAAGCTCGAAGCCCCGCCACCCGACAGCGTGCTGCTGGAGATGCCCTATGTTCACAACGCCTTCATCGCCGGGTACATCGGCTACCTGGAACTGGAAGCGTTGGCAGGCTATCCTCCATCAGAGGACATCCAGCAGGAATTGGACCGCTTGCTGTCGTTGCGAGCTGCCACCTTTTCCAAAGATGCTCCCCCGGCATATTTTGAGGACGTGACCAAGTTTTATTGCCGCACCCTGAACGTCTCCCGTAACTTTATGTACATGGTGCCCGAGCTGGCCGAATACTTGCGCCAGGACCCGGCGGCATTGGCAAAAGTGCAGGAAGCGCTGGACGAGTACGAGCAACTGGCGCCCTACTGGTTCGTTTCCAAAAGCGAGACCGTCTTTGCAGAGGGGGTGATCGCCCCGTTTTACGATTACGCTACCATCTTCCAGGCGAGAGCGATGATTTTGCAAGAATCCTTCGATGATCTGGAAAAATATCTGGATGTACCCGCGACCATGGTGGGGGACTTGTACTACATCCAAAATCTGGTGACGTTGATCGACCTGGGGGCCAACAATTCGTTGTCCCCCCTCTCGAAGCCGCAAGACTGCCCTCCTTGAGAGTACTTACGCAGTTGGTGAACTCGAGGACGGGTTGGTGTCATTGCGAGCACCTGCGTAAGCTCTGTCGGAATGACACACGCCCCCCTGTCATTCTGAGGGAGCGCAGCCTGTCATGTCATTCTGAGGGCACGCAGTGCCCGAAGAATCTCCCCCACCATCGCTGAGATTCTTCGCTCCCCGTCCCCGGCCCCCGGTCGTCCGTCTCCATCTTGAGATGACCGTCGGGGCGACCGGCCGGTCGCCCCGACCACCAATCACCACGCGCCGAACAAGGGGATTGAGACCATCCCCCCGCAGCGGTTGGTCGCGACCAACCGTTGCCAATTGCCAATAACCACGCGCCGTCCCCCGTCCCCGGTCATCCGTCCCCCGTCATTCTGAGGGCACGCAGTGCCCGAAGAATCTCCCCCACCATCGCTGAGATTCTTCGCCATCGCTCAGAATGACACAGGGAGCGGCCGGTTGCTCAGAATGACATAAGCAACAGCAGGCATGAACTGCATAACTCCTCTCACCCATAGGACTTACGCACTTGAAAAGTCGCACCCAGACCTCACAGGTCTCAAAGCGCATGGAGATGCCCGTATGCAATCTGTTTTGGGTAAAATCTTCCTGCATCGTGTGGTAGTAGACCTGTGAGGTCTCAACTGCGTAAGTACTGTCACCTACCTTACAACCACCACTAAAAAATGAGCCAACAATCCCGAAGATTCCTGGCTGTTATTCTGTCCGTCTCGGTTTTTCTGCGCATAGCCGCCAGTTTTTACCTGGGGAACGAGGTGATCGCGCTGCCCGGCACGTTCGATCAGGTCTCGTACCACAACCTGGCCCTGCGTGTGCTGGGCGGTTATGGCTTCACCTTCGATAAGAACTGGTGGCCGATGACGGCTGCCGGAAGCCCGACCGCGCACTGGAGCTACCTGTACACCCTCTACCTGGTGGCCGTCTACTGGCTGTTTGGCCCGCGCGCCCTGGTCGCGCGGCTGATCCAGGCCGTGATCGTGGGGCTGTTGCAACCCTACCTGGCGTATCGAATCGGCCAACGCATGTTTGGGGATACTGTGGGGCTGTTATCCGCGGCCATCACCGCGCTGTACAGTTACTTCATCTACTACGCGGCCACGCTGATGACCGAGCCGTTTTACATCACCGCCATTCTGGCAGCGTTCTATCTGGCGATGCGGTTGGCGGATGAAGAGCGTTCCAAAAAACAGCTCCGGTTGGGGGCCGGGCTGGGGATCACGCTGGCCATCATCGTGTTGTTGCGCCAGCTTTTCTTGCTGTTCGTCCCTTTTTTGTTCGCCTGGTTGTGGTGGGCACACTACCGCGCCAGAAAAGCCTGGCCCTTGCTGCCCACCTTGCTGGCAGGCGGCATCATGATCGCGGCCATCCTGCCGGTCACCTACTTCAACTACACCCAATTCAACCGTTTCGTGCTGCTCAACACCAATGCGGGGTACGCGTTCTACTTTGGCAACCATCCCTCCTACGGCACCCGTTTCATCCCGGCCCGGGACATGCGCGACTACCAAAGTTTAGTGCCGCCAGAACTGCGCCAATTGGACGAGGCCGCGTTGGACAACGCCCTGCTCAAGCTCAGCTTCGAGTTCATTCGCGATGACCCTGTGCGCTATCTGCTGTTGTCCATCAACCGTATCCCGGAGTTCTTCCGCTTCTGGCCGTCGCGCCAGTCCGGGTTGATCAGCAACGTGGCGCGGGTCAGCTCGTTTGGTCTGGCGCTGCCCTTCATGCTGCTGGGCATTCTTTTCTGGCTGCGCGCCCAGCGTAAACACGGCCTGGCCGCGTGCTTCCAAACGCCCGGCGCGTTGCTGTTATTGTTCGGCGTGGTGTACACCGGCATTCACGTGCTCACCTGGACGCTGGTGCGCTACCGCCTGCCGGTGGACGCGGTGTTGGTGTTGTTCGCGGGTTTCGCTTTGCAGGAGTTGTACCGCCGGTGG
>JALUWE010000226.1 GCA_027019845.1 Anaerolineales bacterium
GTAGGGCCGGAAATACTGCCCGATGCGCAGCACCAAATCCCGGTCCGCGTACTGCCGGTCGTATGCTTCGGTGTCAAGTCCTGAGAAGAAACCCATTTTTCAGTGGTCAGTATTCAGTGTTCAGTGGTCAGTGTTCAGCAGTCAGTGTTCAGTGTTCAGTGGTCAGTGGTCAGTGTTCAGCAGTCAGTGGTCAGTGTTACCAATTGCTCAATGTTCAGTTCCCATGAGTTCCCATGAGTTCCCATGAGTTCCCATGAGCTCCCATGAGCTCCCATGAGCTCCCATGAGCTCCCAATACCCCATTACCCATCCTTCGACTACGAGCGGCTGCGCCGCCCTCTGCTCAGGATGCACCAACTAACTAAAAATCCTGCGATACGCTTCGGAAGTGTGCAGCAACTCTTCATGGCGGCCAATGGCGGCCACGCGGCCTTTGCGCAGCACCACGATCAAATCGGCCCAGCGGATTTGGGAAAGACGGTGGGTGATGATCAGGGTGGTGCGACCGCGCGCGGCCGCGAAGATGGCGCGTTGGATTTTGTCCTCGGTGGCGCTGTCAATGGCACTGGTGGAATCGTCCAGGATCAGGATGCGCGGGTCGATCAGGAAGGCGCGCGCCAGAGCCAGCCGCTGCCGCTGGCCGCCGGAGAGCGTCACCCCGCGCTCACCAATCACGGTGTCGTAGCCGTCCTTGAAAGAGCGGACGAACTCGTCGGCCTGCGCGGCGCGGGCGTAGGTCTCGATGGTCTCCCGCGGCGCGTCCGGCCTGCCAAAGGCGATGTTGTCCGCGATGCTGCGCGAGAAGAGGAAGATGTCTTGCTCGATGATGGAAATGTTCTGGCGCAGGGCTTCCAGGTTCCAGTCGCGCACGTCCACCTCGTCCACCAGCACCTGGCCGCGGGTCACGTCGTAGGTGCGGTTGACCAGTTTGACCAGCGTGGTCTTGCCGCTGCCGGTCTGTCCGACGATGGCGACGGTCTGGCCAGGCCGGATTTTGAACGAAACGCCGGAAAGCACCTCCTCGCCGCCCGGGTACTGGAAAGAAACGTTGCGAAACTCGATCTCCCCGCGCATCGGGCCGCTGTAGCCAGCCGCGTTCTGGTCCAGGTCGTTTTCCCGGTTGATCAGCTCCAGGATACGCCGCGCGCTGGCCAGCCCGGAGGAGACCTGCGAGTACGAAAACAGGGAGACGAAGGTCGGGAAGCCAAAAAGCTGGAGCAAGCCGAAGTAGGCCACCACATCACCGACTGCGAGCAGGCCATCGCGAAAGAGCAGGAAGGCGTGGAACAGGCCGCCCGCCTGGACGACCAGCATGAGCAGCAACGGCAGAAAGCGGGCTTCCACGTCGCCCTGTCTGACGAACCAATCGCGCACCGCGCGCGCGTGTTGGCGAAACAGGCTGATCTCGTATTGCTCCTGGGCCGCGCCTTTGACGGTCTCGATGCCGTCCAGAGCCTCGGCCAGGCGGGTGTTGAGTTTGCCGAACGAGCGGCGTACCTGTGTGGTGATGGGGTTGAGTTCGTGCAGGTATTGCCAGAGCAGCAGCACGTAGCCGAGGATGAACACCGCCGGGGCCAGGACGAGGGCGGGGTGGTAACGCGGCGCGAAGAGCAGCGGCATGATCAGGAAGTTGCCGGAGCCGATCACCAGGTTGATGCCCGGATTGAGCATCAGGTTGATCTCGCGCACGTCGTTGATGGCCCGCGCCATGGTGTCGCCCACCGGCTGGAGGTTGTGAAAGGTCATGCTCTTGCCCAGCAGGCTGGTGTACAGCTCGTCGCGGATGTCGCGCTCCAGACGCTGGCCGATGGCCTCTGCGCTGAAGTTGCGGCCCAACTGGAGCACGCTGCGCACCACCTGGCTGCCCACCAGCCACAGGGAGATGGGCAGCAGCGCGGCGGTGCGCGGCGGCGTGTCGGTGACGGCCTCGAACGCCTGGCCGACAAGCACCGGCACTACCGCGGCCAGCCCCGCGTTCCCCAGCGCGCCGGCGAAGAGCATGACCACCAGGTACCAGCTTCGGACGACGTGCGACAGAATCCAGCGCACCGGCCCGCCGCGGTTGGTGCGGTAGCGGTTGGGGAGGGTGAATTCGGAGCGTTGCGCGAGGGTGGACATGTTCAGTGGTCAGTGGTCAGTGATCAGTGTTCAGTGGTCAGTGTTCCCAGTGGTCAGTGTTCCCAGTGTTCCAGTGTTCCAGTGTTCAGTTTCCATGAGTTCCCATGAGCTCCCAATACCCAATACCCATCCTACCCCCCCTCAAAAGGCAGCATGTCCGCGATCTCGTAAGGCCCGTGTTTGGGGAAGCTGGCGGGCGGGACGCGGCGCATCCGCTCGCTGGCGGGGCTGATTTTGTAGGCCTGGCCGTTGCGGTGCAGCAAGGGAATGGTGCGCCGGCGTTTGCGGAACACGCGGCGCATCTCCGCGCTGTGAAAGCGGAAAGTATCTCGTTCGCCGGGCAATTTCTCGAAAATCGTTTCGTAAGCCTGAATGAACTGTTGCCGGTAGGTGTGGCCGACGATTTGCAGATTGCTGATCACCCAGCAGCGGTCTTCGTACTCCCAGTAGTACGACAGGCCGAGCAGCCGCCCGCGGCTGTCGAAATAGGGGAAGAAAGGGAAGGCGCGGCAGACCAGGGAGCGAAAATCTCGCTGGCAGCGTTCGTGCCCCTGGCACTCGATCAGGACCAACTCCGGCCCGGCCTCGCGTTGCAGGCGGGTCGTTTCTGCGGGGGTCTCGGCCTGCCAGCGGTGCCACAAATCCGTGTTGGCCTGCAAATAGTCCCACTCCGCG
>JALUWE010000227.1 GCA_027019845.1 Anaerolineales bacterium
GGCGGCGCGGAGAGGGCCTGGAGGAGGGTTTGGAGGTCTTTTTGGTGCAGCGCGGGCGGCTCTTGGGGGGTCAGGGCGGTGGCGAGCTGCTGGCCGCGGTGGTAGAAATCCCGGCAGTGGCCGCATCGTTCGAGGTGTTCTCGCAGCTCGGGGCCGGGTTCGAGCAGGCCGTCCAGCGCTTGTTGGATGGCCGGGAGGTGGTGAAGCTGCCGTGCGGCACGGCGCGGGTGGGGATAGAGGTGTTGGAGGCGGCCGCGACACAACCACTTGTGCGCCTGGGTTTCGCTGGCGTGCAGGATTTGGGCGATGTCGGGCAGGGGGAGGTGGTAGCGGTAGCGGAGGAGCAGCGCGAGAGCAGAGGGAGTTTTGAGTTTTGTCCGTAGAGGGCGCAGGTTTTTCAGCAGGCGGGTGCTGCGGCGTTTGGGGGCCAGCCGGAAGGCGTGGCCGAACAGCCAGCCGCGGATGGTTTCGTAGCTTTGCAGTTCTTGCGGGTTTTGCAGGGCCGCCGCGAAGGCGCGGGCGGTCAATTCACGCGCCTGCTGATCGGGATCGGGCAGGCCATCGAGCAGGTCGAGACAAAAGCGGAAGACCGGCTGCGCATAGCTTTGCACAAGCCGCTCGCGCAGCCGGGGGTCTTGTGCCTGGCCTTCCTGGATCAGCAGGGCGAGGGCGGAGTCGTTTTCGGGAGCGGTCGGGCGGGGGCGGGTGTTCAAGGGCATTGTCGAATTATGCCTTGCGCCTTACGCCTCACTTCCGCCGTCGCTTCTTTTCCTTTTTGGCAGGTTTTTGGCGCGTTGCGGAGGCTTTTTTTGCAGACGATTTCCGGCGGCGGGGCAGGCGGTAGCTCTCCGGGCCGGCCGGCCAGAAGGAGAGTTTGAGCTTTTCGTAGCGCACCAGCATCCCGACGAAACCGGCCACAGCCATCAGCCCGGCGATGACGCGTGAGTAGCTGACCGCTGTGCCGGGGATGCGCGGCTGATCGGGGCGGAAAGCCTCGATCAGGAAGCGGCCCAGCCCCGCGGCGATCAGCCAGGCGTAGAACAGGGTACCGGGCTTGAGCCGCTCGCTGTATTTGCGCGACAACCACAGCAAAATGCCGCCGGTGATCAGGTTCCAGATCATCTCGTAGGCAAAGGTGGGATGAAAGCGGGTGCTCTCCGGGAAGGCTTGCATATCGTCCCAGGGGGGAATGCGGTTTTCGGCTTCGATGGGGATGCCCCAGGGCAGATCGGTAGGCGGCCCGTAGAGTTCCTGGTTGATGAAATTGGCCGGGCGGGCGAAAGCCTGCCCGATCAGCAGGGCGGGCGCCACCGAGTCGAGCAGCATGATCCAGTCCAGGCGGTTGCGCCGGGCGTACCAGTACGCGGTCAGCCCTCCCAGGATCAGGCCGCCGAAGATGTGCAGGCCGCCCTCGGTGATCAGCAGGATGCGGCCTGGCTGGTCGAGGTAGTAGCGGCTGCCGCCCGCGGTGGCGTTGATCACATACCAGAGCCGCGCGCCGATCAGCGCGGCCGGAACCACCCAGACCAACGCGTTCCAGATGTGGTCCGGGTCGCCCCCTTTGCGTTTGAATTCGCGGTCCACGATGAACGTGCCCACCACGATTGCGCCCATCACCAACAAGCCATACCAGCGCAAAGTGATGGTCAACCCGCCGATGTTGAATGAGTAAATAATAGGATCGATCATGAAACCTCCATTGGAAAGGGGCGGGTCACTCGATGTAACCCAGCCCGCGTAGTTGTTGCAAGATTTTTTCGTCGGTAATGTTGTTTTTGCCGCTGTGCCAGTTGTCCGGGCGGCGGGCCAGGGCGCGCTCCAGGAATGCTTCCAACTCGCCGAGCAGTTTTTCGCGTTGTGGCGCGGCGCCCGCGGCCAGGTTTTGATGTTCGAGCGGGTCGTTTGCCAGGTCGAACATCTCCTCGCCAACGCCTTCTATCTGGATGAGTTTGTATTTTCCGTTGTAGACAGCCCGGCTGGTGGCTTCGATGTGCATTGTTCGCAACAGTTCTGGCTCGTGTTTGCGCATAATCGAAATCACGTTTTGCGGCGGGAAGGCCTCGCTGATCACGTGCGCGGCCGGGGGGCGTCCGCTGCGGGGGACCGCGGTGAGACTCAGCGATGCGAGGTCGATTTCAGGGGAAAGGCCGGTTTCGAGCGTCTCGAAGCCCGCGGCAGCCATCACTGTGTGAAATAGTTGGGTGGTGGAGACCGGTGTTGGAATCCGTTCTCCGCTTTCCTGGCCTGGGGAGCGGATCATCAGGGGGACGTGAATCAGCTCCTCGTACGAGCGCAAGCCGTGGCCCATGATCAAATGTTCGCCCAGCATCTCCCCGTGGTCCGCCACGATGATGACCAGGGTGTTGTCGCGGATGGCGGGCTGTTCCAGGGTTTCGAGCAACTCCGCGAGCAGGTGGTCCTGGTAGGCTACTTCGGCGTCGTACATGCTGCTGAGGGTCTGGTATTCCAGTTCTGGGAAGGGTTCGTGCAAGGGCAGCAGCCAGCGCATGGCCTGGGTGTTGTAGAAGTTCAGGAAGTCGCGCGCCGCGGGGTCCTCTTTGACAATGGGTGCGAAGGTCTTTACAAAACGGTCTTCGGGGGTGTAGGGCAGGTGAGTTTCCATCAGGTTGATGAAGAGGAAGTGCGGCTGCTCTCCTGCTTCGAGCAGGTTCTGGCGCACGAAGTGGGTGGCGTCTCGCAGCGAATTGCGCGTGTGGCCTTTGAAGTGGGCGTAGCGCGTCCAGAGCGGGACGATACGCGGGTGGAGGGTGAATTGCAGCAC
>JALUWE010000228.1 GCA_027019845.1 Anaerolineales bacterium
TGAGACCTCACAGGTCTACTACCACACGATGCAGGAAGATTTTACCCAAAATAGATTGCATCCGGGCATCTCCATGCGCTTTGAGACCTGTGAGGTCTGGGTGCGACTTTTCAAGTGCGTAAGTTCTATCTGTAATTGTTTTCAACCGCAGATTACGCAGATTTCGCAGATGGCGCAGGATTTGTCTTGGTAAGGGGGCTTTCGTTATTCTCCCAGAGACAGCCAGCCGCGAAACACCGGGCGGTTTTCGTCGCTGCCGAAAGCCACCGGAAATACCTTCCCGTGCGTCAACAGCCAGACGCTCAGCCCCTCCGGGCTGGTGAAGGCCAGGAACTCGCTCAGGGGAGAGACGCCAACCGGGGCTAGCCCGCTGCCGGGAATGAGCAGGGTGTGCGTGTCGCTTTCCAGGTCGTATTCGTAGATGCCGTCTTCGCCGGTATCTGTGCCGAGGAGCTGGTAATACAGGCGGGTGCCGTCCGCGTTCCAGACGGGGCGGGCTGCTTTTCCGGTTGTGTTGCTGGTCAGGGCGGTGAGTTCGGAACCGTCCGGGCGCAACAGGTAGATGCGCTGAAGGCGCGCTTCGTCCGTGGGGGCTTGCAGCTCCAGAGAGACCGCGATCCACTCTCCGTCCGGGGACCAGTCTGGATCGGCCGCGCCCACGACGGGGGGTTGGGTGGATGCCGGGGGCGCGATCAAGATTCGCGATTCCCCGTTGTCGAGAGCGACCAGAGTCAAACCGGCGTTTTGCCCGCAGGTGCTATCGGCGGCGATCAGCATTTCGGCCGCGTTGGGGTTGAGGGCGATGCCGGAGTCGCAGGCGAAGGCCTCCAGGGCAGGGAGCGGGTTCCAGGAGCGGTCTTCCAGGTTTGCCCACCCCCACGCGACCGGCCCTTCGGCGTTCGAGATGCGCTGGAACACCAGTTGTCCGGCTGCGTTCCAGCCGCGCGGCAGGTAGTAGCCGTCTGGCGGGGCGGGGAGCAGCAGCCCGTCGTTGCCGTTGCTGAGGTCGAACCAGCGTGCGCCGCGCGAGTCGGAATAGGCCAGGAAGTCGTTGTTGGGGCTGACCAACAGGCCGTAGAGGGTGTCGCTCGCCTGTAGGGAGGTGGGTTGGGCGAGCATGGTGCGCAAGTCGATGCCGATGACGAAGGAGTTTTGGGTGTAGAGCATGGTCAGCCCGGCGCCGATGGGTTTGGAGAGCAGTTGGGCGAGTTCGGCGGCCAGTTCCCAGGCGACCTGGCGGGTGTTTGGGTCGGCGGGGGAGCTGCCCGCGCCGTGGATGGACAGCCGCTGGATGCCGTCATCCTGGCGTTCTTCGGCCAGGGGAGCGATTGCGGCAGCGATCTCCTCCAGGCTGGCAAAGCGGTCGGCAGGCGGTCGCAGTTGCAGCAAAATCTGGCGGCAGTCGTCGGTGTAGACCGAGGTGCCGTCGGTGAAGATGCGCAGGGTGTCGCACCAGGCCTGGGGGCCGCCGCTGCGGGTCAGGGTCATCAGGGGTTGTTTGTCGAGGCCCAGGGTGTCTTCGATCAGCACATCCACCTTCACCCCCAGCGTGTAGCTGTGCTCACGGTTCATGCGCAGTTGGCCTTGTTCGTTGTAGGTGGGTAAGGCTCTGGTTTCGACCAGGGAGGGGTATCCAGAGAGGGGGTCGAAGATGATCTGCATGTCCATCGGCACGGGGCCGTCGCCGAGCGCGTCGCGGCGGATGCGTTCGAAAATGGCATCGACGGTGTATTGGCGTGCGGTTTCGAGGTCGAGAGCCTCCGGCGGCTGCCACTCGCCGTCCACTCTTTCGAGGCGTTGGGCCGCGCGCACCTCGCCATCTACCACCACACGGTAGCGAAACGTGCCTTGCAAGTTGATTTCTTCCACTTCGACAAAATAGCGTTGGTTGTTTCCTGCTTCCCATTTTTGCTGCGCCGCGTCGATTTCGGTGAGGGGGGGGACGTCGGCGGTCGGCAGCGGTGGTGTGGTGGGGTTGGCAGACGGGTTGCACCCCGCGGCCAACAGGGTAAGGAACACAAACATCGAGAGGGTGAGAAGGGTGTTTTTTCTCTTCATGGGCTGATCAATAACTCCAGGCTGGTTAGAAAGATGGTGCCAGGGATGCGCTCACCGCGTTCCCGGATGATGAGCCGCACCCAGGTGGGTTCGGTGACGGTGTAGGGGACCTCAACCAAGAAAGGACGGTGCTGGTTGGGGGCTTCGTCGGAGGCCTCTTCCACATCGAACAGGCGCATCCCGACGATTTTTCCCTCCTGGGTGATCAACTCTGCCAGGAAGGGTTGGCTGGTGGTTGGCCGCCCGAAGCCGGAGACGATCAGTGTGCCTCCCTGGATCAACGCGCCGGGTTGCGGCTCTTTGATCACCAGTGGGGTGAGCAGGTCGGTGACCACGTTGAAGTCTGCCGGCCCGGAGGAGAGCAGGATCAGATCGACGGAGGAGAGCGCCTGGGGGCGTCCAAACTGGTCGGTGATGCTGACTTGCAGGCGTCCCAATTCGGACACGCCCGGGATCTCAAAGGCCAAATCGATGGCCAACCCGGCTTTACGCCCCAGGTTTTCGTTGAGGGTGACGATTTGGCGGGTGAGCACGCGGCCGTCTTCACCGAGCAGCTCGATGGTCACTTTGCCGCCCGCGCCGGGCACCAGCGCGGCGCGCAGCGGGATGGGAGAGACCACTCTGGACAGGCTGCCGGGGACGCGGATTTCGATGTCGGCCAGGGGGATGAGCGGGACGGGGGTGTTCGTCGGGGTTGGGGTGATGGTGGGGGTGGGCCTC
>JALUWE010000229.1 GCA_027019845.1 Anaerolineales bacterium
CCCGGAGGCTTTGAGCAAGGGGTGCGCCAGTTTGACGCCCAAGAAGACCGAGCGCAGGTTGGCGGCCATGACCGCGTCCCACTCCTCCACGCTGGTCTCCAATAGCGGTTTGGCGATCTGGATGGCCGCGTTGTTGACCAGGGCGTGCAGCACGCCGCCGGTAGCATCTCGGACACGCTCGAACACCGCGGCCAGCCCGGCCGGGTCGCTGATGTCCGCGCGCAGGAACAGCCCCTGATCGGGGTACGCCCCCCCGAACGGGGCGCGGTCCACCCCGATCACCCGCCATCCTCGCCCGGCGAACAGGTGAACGGTGGCGCGCCCGATGCCGCCGGATGCGCCGGTGATCAAAATCGTGCGGGGGGCGGGGGGCGGGGTGCGTTCGGTTGTCATGGTTTCACTCTCGATACTCGATCCCCAACCCCTCGAACAGGTTGCGGATGCTGTTCCAGTGTACACGTTCCCAGGCCGCGGGACTCGAGTTGGCGTTGTGGGGCGCGAGCATCACGTTGTCCATTGTGAGCAGCGGGCTGCCGGGAGGCAGGGGTTCGACCTCGAACACGTCCAGGGCCGCGCCGGCGATCTGGCCGTTTTGCAGCGCGTGGATGAGCGCGGCTTCGTCCACCAGGGGGCCGCGGGCGGTGTTGATCAGCACTGCGCCGGGCTTCATTTTCGCCAGGGTGCGGGCGTTGATGATGTGGCGGCTGGTGGGGTTGAGGTCGGCGTTGAGGGAGACGAAGTCCGCGCGGGCCAGCAGGTCGTCCAGGGTGGTCATCTCGATGCGGTGTTCGGCGATGAAGTCAGGTTCGATGGGGCGGATGTCGTTGCCGAGCAGTTCCATGCCGAAGGCGGCGGCGCGGCGCAGCACGGCCTTGCCGCAGTTGCCCACGCCGATCACGCCCAGGGTGCATTCGCTGAGTGAACGTCCGGGGATTTTCTGCCATTGGCCGCGTTTCATGGCCGCGTCCATCCAGGGCTGGCGGCGGGCGAAGGCCAGGATGTAGCCCATGACGCTGTCGGCTACGGGCAGGGTGAAGGCGTTGGGGGTGTTGCCGATTTTGATGCCCAGCCGGGCGCAGGCGGCCTGATCGATGGAGTCGATGCCGGTGCCCCATTTGGAGATCACCTTCAGGCGGGGGGCGCAGGCCTCCAGCACACGGGCGGTGTAGCGGTCGTCGCCGCAGATCGTGCCGTCGAATTGCCCGGCGTAGCGCAGCAGGTCGGCTTCTTCCATGCGCTCGTGGACTTCGGGGACGATCAGCTCGATGCCGTGCCGCTCGAAAATGGGGCGGAAGCGGTCGAGGAAGGGCAGCATGTAAGGCGCGGTGAGGAGGATGGTGGGCATGGGGGTTTGTCTTACTTGTCTGTTTGTCTTACTTGTCTGTTTGTCTTACTTGTCTTACTTGTCTGCCTGTCTTACTTGTCTACCTGTCTACCTGTCTACCTGCCTACGTGTCTACCTGCCTACCTGCCTACCCGTGTACTCACCAAAAACTCCGCGATGCGGAAGTCGAGTTCTTCGTCGATGTCCCAGGATTCGGGTGGATCGATCTCGAACATGAGCGGCCGGGCGCCGAGGCGGTTGCGGCGCTGCAGCAGGGTTTGGCGGCGGAAGATGTAGAGGCAGGAGTTTTCTTCGTAGATGGGGGGCAGGTCCTGGGTGCGGAGGAGGATGTCCGGGTTGTGGTTGACCGGGCGGGTGAGGGCGTCCCACAGGCGGGTTTGCAGGCGGGTGACGGAAAACAGTGAGTCGAATGTCGGGTAATTCGAGAGTAGTTGTTGGATGGCCGTCGAAATGGTTTCCGGCCGGAGCAGGGGGTTGGTGGCGTGGGTTTGCAGGTACCAGTCGGCCTGCACCTGGGCGGTGGTGTGCAGCAGCACTTCGTTCATCGGGATTTCGCCAGCGCGCAGGTGGGCCGGGCGTTCGAGGGCGATCACCTCCGAGAAGTGTTCGCCCAGCCCGGACAGGATGGCGGGGCTGTCGGTATCCACGACGATATTGGTGATTTCGGGTACGGCTTGCAGAGTGTGGAGGATGTAGTGGAAGAGGGGTTTCCCGGCCAGGGGGCGGTAGTTTTTGCCGGGCACGCGCTCCGAGTGGTGGCGCATGGGGACGATGGCGGTGATAACAGTCACTTCCCTAACCCTAAACTTTCGCGCACCAGCGCGCGGATCTGTTTGCAAAGGTTGAGTGCATGGCGGGCTTCGTCTTTGTCTGCGGATTCGCCTGGATAGCGGTATTCCACCGCGTAATCGGTCAAAACGTCCAGCTGCCAGCGGTAGGCCTCCCAAAACGGTTCCACCGGCAGAACCAGCTTCAAGAGCAGGTTGAGATCGTGTGTTTTGGGGAAAGTGATTCCCGCCTCGATCAGGCGTGCTTTGAGATACTTTTCCGCGGATTGCTGGGCATGAAAACAGGCCGCGTCATAGTTGGGGTGTTTGCGCGCCCGAAGTTCTCGTTGGGCAGTATGAAAATCTCCCTCAGCTTTCTGCACCCATTCCTGGGTCAGCGGCTTCATACAGCACCACTCCTTTTTCGAGAATCTCACGGATGAAAAAGTCATCGATTGCCAGACGTTCCTCGATCTTGTCGGGCGTCCTGACCAGCAAATCCAATGCAAATCCCGGATTGGTGTGAAAACGTATCTCCGCGGCTTGATGTGCGCTCTTGCCTTCAAACGGCATGATCACCAGCAAATCCACGTCCGAATCCGGCCCCGGCGCGCCGTAGGCGTGCGAGCCGAACAGGATGATCTTGCGCGGGTGAAATT
>JALUWE010000230.1 GCA_027019845.1 Anaerolineales bacterium
TTTCGTAACCGCTTGCCCTTTCTTTCGGAAGGGATGGAAAGTCTTTGCCCGGCAGTGTGTCCCTGGCAAAGACTTTTTTGTTCATTCGTTCATTCAATTGAGAAAGGAGGTCGTGACGTTGGCTATTTCAAAACAGAAAAAAACGGAATTGCTCGACCAGTATAAAAAATGGTTGGAGACGAGCCAGGCAGTGGTGCTAACCGGGTATACCGGCCTGACGGTCAAGGACCTGGATGAGCTTCGCCGCAACCTGCGCGAGGCCGGTGGCGAATTCCACATTGTCAAAAACACGCTTGGCAAAATCGCCTTCCAGCAAGCTGGCCTGGAGATCAAAGATGAGTTCTTCGAAGGCAGCACCGCGGTGGCTTTCGCGTTCGAAGACCCGCCTGGGCTTGCCAAGGCGCTGGCCGATTTTGCAAAAGGATCCGACTTCGTCAAAATCAAAGGCGGCTATCTGGCGGATAAACTCATGGAAGCCGAGGAGATCAAGTTCCTGGCCGATTTGCCCCCGCTGCCTGTGATACGCGCCCAGCTTTTGGGCGTAATCAACGCGCCCGCCAGCAAACTGGTGCGCGTGCTCGCCGAACCCGGGCGGCAGATCGCCGCGGTCCTGCAAGCCTATGCCGACAAAGACGCGGCAACGGCCAGCGCGTGATGTAACTCGGTTGACACTTTCCGCTCCTCCCGCCCCTTACAAAGTGCGTTAGAAACGCGCTCGTCGGACGGCTTCCATCCGTTTCCAACGGGTTTGGGGTGCCCCGTCGAGGAATTCCATTCACCGCCAGGAGCGGGTAAAACTCGAATTTGTCAACTCTCTGAACCATCTCAAACAAAACAAACAAAAAATTCAAGGAGATTTAACAATGGCTGATTTAGACAAACTGGTTGAAGAATTGGGCGCGTTGAGCGTGCTCGAAGCCGCCGAACTGGTCAAAAAACTGGAAGAGGCCTGGGGCGTCTCGGCTGCTGCCCCGGTTGCCGCCATGGCCGCCATGCCCGCCGCCGCGGGGGAAGCCGAAGCCCAGGAAGAAAAGACCGAGTTCGACGTGATCATCAAGTCCCCCGGTCCCAAAAAGATCGAGACCATCAAGGTGCTGCGCAAACTCACCGGCCTGGGCCTGAAAGAGTCCAAAGAGCTGGCCGAGACAGCCGGCGCCAAGGTCATGGAAGGCGTAGGCAAAGAGGCCGCCGAAGACGCCAAAGCGCAACTCGAAGCCGCCGGTGCAGAAGTCGAAATAAAATAAGGTCGCTTCCTTTTTCCGAACCGGGCGAGGCGGACCTATCCCCTCGCCCGATTCTTTTAATTTCAGGACTTACCCACTTGAAAAGTCGCACCCAGACCTCACAGGTCTCAAAGCGCATGGAGATGCCCGGATGCAATCGATTCTGGGTAAAATCTTCCTGCATCGTGTGGTAGTAGACCTGTGAGGTCTCAACATTCCTTGAGTTCCCCCCCGGCTTACCCTATCTACCTCTTTACCTTTCAATGTGGTATATTCTACGGGAAGATTAAAAAATAACCAACGACCCATGAGGAGTAACTATGAGTACCCGCATATTGATCATTGAAGATGATGAAGCCATTCTTCGATTTTTGAGACGGGGGTTGGCTTATGAAGGGTATATTGTGGACACTGCTACAGATGGACATTCCGGTTTGGCGTTGGCGCGTGATCATCCGCCGGATTTGGTCGTGTTGGACTGGATGCTCCCCGGGTTGGACGGCCTGGAGGTCTGCCGCCGTTTGCGGGCGGGCGGCCCGGTTCCCATTTTGATGCTGACCGCCAAAGACACAGTTCACGATAGGATTCAGGGGCTGGATGCCGGCGCCGACGATTACATGGTGAAACCGTTCGATTTGGATGAGCTGCTGGCGCGTATACGCGCTTTGATGCGCCGTGCCCAGCCCAACCGCCCGAAAGTTTTGCGCTTCAGCGATCTCTCCCTGGACACCGGCACCCGGCAGGCAGCCCGCGGTGACCGAATCATCTCGCTTACCGCCAAGGAGTATGAACTACTGGAATTGTTCTTGCGCCACCCGCGCCAGGTTCTCACCCGGGACATGATATTCGACCACGTTTGGGGGTATGATTTTGGCGGCGAAAGCAACATCATCGAAGTGTATGTGCGCTATTTGCGGCAAAAATTGGAAGCCAATGGCGAGCCTCGCTTGATTCACACTGTTCGCGGCATGGGATACGTCCTCCGTGAGCCGGAATAGTGGGTGTGCCAGGGGGCGGATTTTCCTGGATCGGGTGAACGGGGGGAGGAGGAACAAGCCTGAATGTCCTTAAGAGTTCGATTGACGCTGTTGTATGTGTCCATTGTCGGGGGAATTCTGATCTTGTTCAGCGCGGTCATCTACGGCCTGGTCACACTGACTTTGCTGGCCGAGGTCGATGATACCCTGGAACGCACCTGGGAGGACGTTCAGCGCATCGCCAGAGTTAGCGCCAGCGGCAGACTCGAATTCGTCACCTCCATCTCCTTCAACCCCAACGTGTTCATTCAAGCCTGGGACCGGAACGGCAACCGCATTGGCGCGACTATCAGCGTGTCTCAACTCGAACGCCCTCTGGATGAGCAGGGTTTGCACGAGAGCGGACCTGTTTTCCGAGACGTTTTCATCGACTCGGTCCACTTACGGGTGTTGAGCGTTCCGTTCCTGGTGGGAGGGCGCCCGTTCGGCACCGTCCAGATTGGGGCCAACATGACTGTGGTGGACGGCACCCTGCAAGATTTGTTGCGCACCCTGACCATCGTTTCTCTGGTCGCCATTGTGCTGTCCGGGACCATTAGCTGGATCGCGACCTACCACGCGCTGCGCCCGCTCGATCTGGTCACCCAGGCCGCCTTGCAGATCACGGAGACCATCGATCTCTCCCGCCGCATCCCGCAAACCAGCCACCCCAACGACGAAGTGGGGCAGCTCGTTCGGGCTTTCAACCTCAATCTCAGCAGGCTGGAACGGCTGATCGAAACTCAACGCCGCTTCATGGCCGACGTGGGCCATGAATTGCGCACCCCCCTGACCGTGATCAAAGGCAACATAGACCTGATGCGCCGCATCGGCGCGGACGAAGAATTCTTCCAGAGCATCGAGAGCGAAGTGGACCGCCTCACCCGCCTGGTGGGAGACCTGATCCTGCTGGCGCAGGCCGAAACCGGCAAGCTGCCCATGGACAGCCAGGTAGTCGATCTGGACACCGTGCTGCTGGAGGTCTTCCGGCAGATGAAAGTGCTCGCCAAAGACCAAATCCGCCTCAAGATCGGCGAGATCGACCAGGTGTTGGTGTGCGGCGACCGCGACCGGCTCAAGCAGGTGTTGGTGAACCTGATCAGTAACGGCATCAAATACACCCCTCCGGGCGGTCAGGTGACCGTTTCCCTGGGGAAAAAGGGGAACTACGCCCGCCTGGTGGTCTCCGATACCGGCCCTGGCATCCCGGAGGAAGATTTACCCTACATTTTCGAGCGTTTCTACCGCGGCGAAAAATCCCGGATGCGCTCCAAAGACGGCAAAGGATTCGGCCTGGGGCTTTCGATTGCCTACTGGATCGTGCGCCACCACCAGGGCAGGATCGAGGTGGCCTCCAAAGAAGGGGAGGGCACCACCTTCTGCGTCTGGCTGCCGCTGGTGGACGGGGAGTGTGAGGGGGAGGAGTAAGGAGTAAGGAGTAAGGAGTAAGAAGTAAGAAGTTGTCTTATTGGCAGGACTTACGCAGTTGGGAACTGTGAGCACCTGTCATTCTGAGGGAGCGCAGCGACCGAAGAATCTGGAGCGCAGCGACCGAAGAATCTGGAGCGCAGCGACCGAAGAATCTGGAGCGCAGCGACCGAAGAATCTGGAGCGCAGCGACCGTCGGGGCGACCGGCCGGTCGCCCCGACCACCAATAACCACGCGCCGAACAACCGTCCCCCGTCCCCCAGTTCCCCCCAGCTCCTCCCAGCCCCCTCAGTGCTCAGCGGCCTGTTGGCACAGGTTCGCGCCCCCTTTGGACAGCCACTCGTCGAGCGTGGGGCTTTGGCTCAACCCCTTGCTGGCGTCTCTGTAAATCCCCACCCCGTAATACACGTATCGTTTTGTTTCGGCCGGCCAGTTGGCCTCCGACTTCTTCGCGGCGTTGATCCCCGCGTTGTACCCCGCCAGCCCCAGGCGCACGTCCCCGTTTTGCGCCTCCAGAGCCTCAAGCAGATAAGACAGACCGCGCCTGGCGTTGGTGTCGGGATCGAACATGTCCTCCCCCTCCGCAAAGTGAAACGGCATCACCTGAAACAGGCCGCGCGCGCCGGCCGGGCTTTGTGCCTGGGGGTCCCCGCAAGACTCGATCTGCATCACGGTGGCGATCAGATTGGGGTCCAGCCCCCAGGTCTGCGCCCACGCCAGGATTTGCGGCGTCCAACGCCGGACCTGGGGCGTGAACAGCGGCGCGATCTCCGCGCGGGTGGTGGCTTGAACCACGGCCTCTTCCGAAGCGGGGGCAACGACCTCGATTTCGATATCCGGCATCTGGTCGAACGCGAAATTGAAGAACGCGCCCAACATGAAGACGGCCAATAGCACTGCGATGGCCGGGGGGAGGGCAAGCATAGACGGATAGCCTCCACCGGGGAAGGTGGAGGCTGTCGCATCGTACACAATCCACTCCTCTCCGTATTCGTCGTCGTACACATCCTCGTATTCTTCGTAATCGAAGCCGTAGTCGTACATCCTTACCTGCGGGTCTGGTTAGCAACGCGCCCGCTCATCGAAACTGGGTGGTAGGTTGGCTCCGGGCGGGCGCCGCCGTAAGCGGATTCGTAGTGCGACTCTGCACGCGGCACCGCACGGGGCTTGGGCGCGGGTTTGAACGCCGGAGACTGCCGGGGCGTGTTCAGACGGGCGCTCCCGCGGGGGGCCGGTCTGGGGAAGCTGCGCGGCCGGGACGGCACCTGCCTGACCATATTTGCCTGGCTGAACAACCGCTCACCGGCTACCGAGAACGACCCGATCAGCAGCACCCGGCTCAGCCAGACCAGAGTCGCCACGAAGATCGGCACCACCTTCAGCAGGGTAGCACGCTCGATGACCGCGTTCCCCAGCGTCTCGTGTTTCAAAATGGCGATAGACACACCCCACCACGTCAGCATGGCGTTCATGGTGGCCGCCAGCAGCCACGCGCCGAACAGGTACCACACCTCGGCAGGCTCGTCCGCGCCCTCCTCGGGCGTAAAAATGCGCGCGATCCCGGCAAAGTCGATCCCGCAGAACGCGATGGCCAGAATGGTCGCCCAGCGGATACCGGCAAACGACAGATCGCCCAGCAAATCGCTCAGCGCAAATTCGGTGGTGCTGAAGTTGAAAACCTCGAAGAAAAACAGGGCAAGAATGATCATCACGCCCCACGCCATCCCCCGCTGCAAGGGGAGACGGCCCATCAGTGTGTTCGAACGGGTTCTGTTCATGTTGGCACTCCTTGACTGAATACGAAAAATAGAACGGTTGTTCCAAGATTATAGAACAACCGTTCTAAATTGTCAAGAAGTTGCCGCTTTTTCTCATTTTTAGTACTTGAGACCTCACAGGTCTACTACCACACGATGCAGGAAGATTTTACCCAAAATAGATTGCATCCGGGCATCTCCATGCGCTTTGAGACCTGTGAGGTCTGGGTGCGACTTTTCAGCCCACCGGCGCACCCCCCGCCCTCGCGCGCCAGGCTCATGCCGCCTCATAGAAAACGACCTCGTGACCCACCAGTTTCCCGTCGCGGTACACAAACTTGCCGGAGAAAAACCCCGGCTGCTCCAGCCAGGGCAAAAAGATGCGGTCCCCCTCCCACAACTCCAGGCCCATCACCTCCTCGTCCGGCACCCATTTCAAAACCCCCTCCGCCGATTCGATCAGCTCCCCCTCGAACTCAGTGGCGGTGAACACGAACGCGTACCAGTCCTCGTCGTGTGCGAACCCCGGGAAGGTCAGCACCCCGTGCAGCCGCGGGTTGCGCACGGTCAAGCCGGCCTCCTCGCGCACCTCGCGGATGACGCACTCTTCGGGCGTCTCCCCCGGCTCGAACTTGCCGCCCAGCCCGTTCCACTTCCCGGCATGGATGTCGTTCTCCTTCTTCACCCGGTGGATCATCAGCGTGTGCCCGTCTTTCTTCAGGTAACACAGGGTGGCGAGTTTCATATCAGCTTTCCTATTTCACCCTTCGAATCCTATGCCCTTTCGCTTCAACCACTACAAATGAGCGAGACATATCTTCTGCCGTATAGCTGGAAAGCACTTTCTGGAGTTCCTTGTGGACTTCGTGACGAGTAGAGGGCAACATACGAAGATATATCACCCCTGCTCCCATACCTCGAACAAAAACCAAATGACCAAAGTCTCGATCACGCGTTACGAATATGCGTTCTTGCGCTTGTGCTTCTCTCAAAAGTTCTTCATCGCTTGCTCGCGATAAACCGATTTCAGCCGCCAGGACAACATCGTATCCTAAGCCCCGAACGAATCGCACCGTTATGGCGTACACATCCTGATCAAAAAGGAATTTCATGCCGCCACTGACGCAATGTGAATGTCCTCAGCCGCCACTAACGCAATAGCATACTGTATACAGGCACGAATATCTTCCACCTCCAAATCAGGGTAATAATCTCTGATAATCTCATCGAAGGTAATCCCTTCATTCACCAGCTCAAGGACACTTTGAACTGTTATTCGCGTTCCCCGGATGCAAGGTTTTCCAAAGTGAATTTTCGGGTCAACAAAAATGCGTTCCATCTCAACACCTCATCAGTTTACCAGCGTGTCTGGCATAATTGTACATCATTTCAGGCCGGTACAGGGAAGGGCCGGGATGCGGGCGTGGAGCACAGAACTTCATGCCGTTCATCACGCGAAACACATCGGGCAAAGCGGTCAGCGTGTGCCCGTCTTTCTTCAGGTAACACAGGGTGGCGAGTTTCATGCCGCTCCCTCCAGACGCTCCATGTCCTCTTCGTCCAGCTCGATTGCCGCCGCGCGGAAATTTTCTTCGATGTGCCGGGGATTCTGCGACATGGGGATGGCGATCACGCCCGGTTGCTGCACCAGCCAGGCCAGCGCGATCTGCACGGGGGTGGCGTTGTGTTTGCGGGCGATCTCCTGTACCAGCGGGTCATGCGCCACGCGGCCCTTCTCGACCGGGGTGTAGGCGGTCAGCAGAATGCCGTTTTCCCGGCAGTAGGCCAGCACTCCGTTTCGGGCGTACTCGCGGTGGTGCAGGCTGTAGGGCACCTGGTTGGTGACGATGGGGGAGTGGCACAACGCCTGGGATCGTTTGAGCAGGTTCAGGTCGAAGTTGCTGACCCCCAGGTGGCGCACCACACCCTGCGCGTGCAGCCGGTTCAGGGCGCGGAACGTTTCCGCCAGGGGAACGCTGCCGGGCCAGTGGATCAGGTACAGGTCGATATAATCGGTCTCCAGGCGGCGCAGGCTGCCTTCTGCCGCGCGCAGCACATCGTCGTAGCGCAGGTGGGTGTGCCAGACTTTGGTGGTCAGGAACAATTGCTGCCGGGGGATGCCGCTTTCGCGGATGGCGCGCGCCACCAGCGCTTCGGTGTGGCCGCTGGCATACATTTCCGCGGTGTCGATGTGCCGGTAGCCGGTCTCCAGCGCGGCGCGGATGGCCGCTACACCGCGTTCATCCTGCGAATAGTCCGGGGACATACCCCCGCCGATGTTCCAGGTGCCGAAGCCGAGTACCGGGATACGGTCGTTGTTAGGGAGGGTGTAGTGTTTCATCATAGAACAGCACAAGATTTCGGAGGTCTGTCCTTTCGGTCTACGGATACTGGTGGTGACATAGGTGCCACGCAGCCTCCCCCCAGGCCGCGCGGCCGGCGCGGTGGAGATGGAGGAAGCGGGCGGGAGTCATGTTTTTCAAAACCCCAACTCCTCCAACAACTCGCGCTCGCTCTTTTTGCCGGATTTCCCCTGTTTACCCTGCAATTCGTTCCAGAAATTATCGTCATAGCGCCGCGATTTGACCGGCAACGGCATGGGCACGCCCCAACCCAGCAGCAGCACTTCCTCTTTGGGCTGCAAGCGCGCCAGCATCCCGCGCAGGGCCTCGCGGCCCGCCAGGCCGGAGAGCACCGCGCGGATGTCGTCGTCGTCGCCCAGCCAGCCGGAGATGCGCGTGCCCAGTTGCGACATGACCTCGTCGTAAATCTGCGAGGGCCGCTGGTCCACGATCAGCAGGGTGACGTAGTATTTGCGCAGCTCGCGGGCGATGGTGCTGAAGGTGGTTTGCGCGGCCATCTCGCGGTTGAGCAGCTTGTGGGCCTCCTCCACCACGATCACCAGCGGGCGCGGCTCATCTTTCCCGCTGGTGCGGTAGGTGTTGGTCTTGTGCTCCCACGCGTCCCGGATGCGCCGCGTCAGCAGGTTGCTGACCAGCAGGTAGTCCAGGTCGCCCTCGTGCTTGCCGAAGGAGAGCACCACGTGCTGCCCGGCCTCCAGGGCTTTGATGATCTCCGCGATACCGTCGCTGGCGGGCTGCTCCACAATGTAGGGTTTGTTGAACACCCGGCGCAGTTTGCTGTGCAGCCCCTCCGCGGCCATGGGGTGAACGCCGTGCTCGTTGGCCCAGGCCGCCACGCTGTCTGGGTGCGGCACGCGCTTGCCTTCCTCGTCGAAGATGGTCTCCTGGTTCATGGCTTTGAAGGCTGCAAACCATTTTTCCCGGCCAAAGGTGTTGACCAGGGCCTCCAGGGTGGTGGGGGTGGTGTCACGCAGGTTGAGTTCGCGGCTTAGCAGCTCGATGTCCGCGGGCTGGATCGCGCTCATCGGGATTTCCAGATTGAAGTCCGGGGGCTGGCCGCGGATCAGCGCGCCCTCCCCCAACCCGACCACGCGCACGCGGGAGGGGAATTTGGTGCGCAGCCCGACCACGCGCTGGCCTGTGTCCGAGGCGGTGTCGTCGAAGCCGTACTCGTTGTGCATGTCCAACACCAGCACGGAGGCCACGTTGTGGTGCATCAGCCCGGCCAGCACAATGCGGGTCAGGAACGACTTGCCGGTGCCGGTGGCGCCGAAAATGCCGGAGGAGCGCTGCACGAACTTCCCCAGATCGATGCGCACCGGGTGTTCCTGCTCGCGGGTGTAACCGATCACGAAGTTGGCGCCCTCCTCTTTGCCGAAAATCTCGGCGATGTCGCCGGGGCCGGCCAGCCGGACGCGGGCGTGGTGGGGGGGCACGGTTTTGACCGGCCGCGGGCGCGGCTGGTCGCGCAGCCCGGCCTGAATGGCGTCCAGCCAGCGCTGGTACGCGGGCGTGCCCGGTTCGGGGCCGCGTTCCAGCATCAGCGCGGGCAGCACCTCCAGGTTGGTGAACAGCGTCTGGCCGTGCAGCAGCCGCGCGATCTCCGCGGGCAGCCGCGTCTCGCGCTCGTCCGCGAAGCGCGGGTCGGTGGCCCCCAGTTGCAAATCGACCACCAGCCCGTAGAACAGCCAGTCGCCGCTCTCGATCACCACGAACGCGCCCTCCTGCACCTGCTGAGAGGGCACGGTCAGGCGCACACGGAAATTTTCCTTCAACCCGCCGCCCACCATGTAGCCGATAAATTGATCAAGATCGCTCATAAGGTCTCCTTCTGAAAACGCGCACTCGCACATGCCTCCCGATATGCTGATAGCCCAAATTATAACGCCGTTGGGATGATTCCAGGCCGCCGCCCCCTCGAACGCAGCCATCCGCACGTTGTCCGCTCCGGCCTATTGCACAAATAAGACCATCCACCTTGACAAATAGAACGCTTGTGCTAAAATATACTCGCACAAACCGGTTCTGTCAATCCGGTTTTCGATCCCTATCGCAACCCGAACCACTCGACAGGCCGAAGCAACCACCGGCCGGGTTGCGCACTCACAAAGGAGACCTCCCCCCATGGCCCGCAAGAAAAAAGGAACCACCCTCCCTGACTATGGCAGCGACCGCGGCGTTGCGCTGGAGCGCGCGCTGGGCGACATCCTCAAACGTTACGGTGACGGCTCGATCATGCGTCTGGGCGATGCCCGGCAACTGCTGGTCGAAGTGATCCCCACCGGCTCGCTCTCGCTGGACATCGCCACCGGCGTCGGCGGCATCCCGCGCGGGCGCATCACCGAAATCTACGGCCCCGAATCCTCCGGCAAGACCACCATCTGCCTGCACATCATCGCCGAGGCCCAACGATTGGGCGGCACCTGCGCGTTCATCGACATGGAACACGCCCTCGACCCGGTTTACGCCGCCCGCCTGGGCGTGGACGTGGACAGCCTGTACATCTCCCAACCCGACATGGGCGAGCAGGCCCTGGAGATCACCGAGACCCTGGTGCGCTCCGGCGCCATCGACGTGATCGTGATCGACTCGGTGGCCGCGCTCGTGCCGCGCGCCGAGATCGAAGGCGACATGGGCGACGCCACCATGGGGATGCAGGCCCGCCTGATGTCCCAGGCATTGCGCAAACTCTCCGGCGCCATCAAACAGACCAACACCGCCGTGGTCTTCACCAACCAGTTGCGCCAGAAGATCGGCGTGATGTTCGGCAACCCGGAGACCACCACCGGCGGCCAGGCCCTGAAGTTCTACACCTCCCTGCGCCTGGACATCCGCCGCATCCAATCGATCAAGATCGGCTCCGAGGTGATCGGCAACCGCACCCGCGTCCGGGTGGTCAAGAACAAGGTCGCCCCACCCTTCCGCACCGCGGAGTTCGACATCATGTACAACGAAGGCATCTCCAAAGTGGGCGACCTGCTCGATCTGGCCACCGAACTCGAATTGCTGACCAAGCGCGGCGCGTTCTACTCGTATGGCGACCTGCGCCTCGGGCAGGGCCGCGAAAACGCCAAAGAATTCCTGCGCCAAAACCCCGACCTGGCCGCGGAACTCGAAATCGCCATCCGCCAGCAAATGCTGGGCCAGCCGGTCTCCCCCAACGGTCACGAGCCAGAGGAAACTTGGGAGGAATGAAACATCTCTGCCCACTGACCACTGCCCACTGAACACTGAACACTGAACACTGAAAACTGAAAACCGGGCCTCCCCCGGTTTTTTCATTTCTGGGTACAATTATCCGTATGAAGCCCCCCAACAAGGCGTTGCTCTGCACAATCTTCCTGCTGTTTTTGGCCGCCTGCGCCCCTCCTGACAATTTGCTGCCCACACAAGAAGTCTACATCCCGCCCACTCTGGCCGTTTCCCCGCTCCCGCTGCTGACCCCCACCCCCAGCCTGCCCGCAGCCACCCCCACCCCGGATTGCACCCCCAACCTGACCTATCTGGAAGACCTGACCCTGCCCGACGGCAGCGTGGTCGCGCCAGCAGATGAACTCGACAAACGCTGGTTAGTGCGCAACAGCGGCACCTGCAACTGGGATTCCGGCTACACCCTGCGCCTGATCGCCGGCCCGGACATGGGCGCGGACCCCGTTCAGGCCCTGTACCCGGCGCGCACCGGCGCGGAGGCCGCCATCCGCATCGTCTACACCGCGCCCCAGGAGCCGGGCATCTA
This sequence comes from Anaerolineales bacterium, assembly GCA_027019845.1. GTDB lineage: Bacteria > Chloroflexota > Anaerolineae > Anaerolineales > JABWBV01 > JALUWE01. The sequence continues at coordinate 11,525 of JALUWE010000230.1, forward strand.
CCGCAGCGCGTGGCAGGCCCACGACCCCCAGGGCAACCCCTTCGGCGACCCGATTTTCATCGAGATAGTGGTGCAGTAGAGCGGGACTCAGGAATTCGGCAAAGTCCAATACCCCACAATACCCAATACCCAATATCCATCCTTCGACTTCAGGCTCACTCCGTTCGCCTTCCGCTCAGGATGTAATTACCCAATTACCCAATTACCCAACCCTCCGACTTCGACAGCCACTTCGCCTTCGGCTCAGGGCAAGCCCCCCATCCTTCGACTACGAGCGGCTACGCCGCCCTCCGCTCAGGATGCAATCCCCAATATCCAACATCCAATACCCCATCCCTATCCCCCATCCCTATCCCTATCCCCCATCCCTATCCCTATCCCCCATCCCTATCCCATGCTCTCCGCCAAAACCCTCCTCGCCCATCTCAACCTGCCGCGCCTGCGTCCCTGGCGGGAACTGGCCGTGCAGGGCATGATGGTGATGGGCTTGAGTTGGGCCGTGCCCTGGTTCCGTTCGCTGACCCAATCCACCTACGCGCTCTCGCCAGCGTACACCTTTGTGGTGCTGTGGGCTATGTTGCTGGCGGCCTATCTGTCGATGCGGGCACTCAGCTTCATGCAGTTCAAAGTGCCCCTTCGCCGCGGCGTGCTGGCCGGATTGCTGGCAATCAGCGTGTTGGCCGGCCTCAAAACGCTGCTCTACACCCGCGAGACCGTCACTCTCAACGATCTGGTGGGCCGGCCGCTGCAAACCTTCAGCGACTTCACCGCACT
>JALUWE010000231.1 GCA_027019845.1 Anaerolineales bacterium
ACCTCATGTTCACGATGTAGTGAAGGTTTCGGTTGTTAAAGTGCTGTTTACGATGTCTTGACGGTTCGGCTTATTACGTGTTCACGATCTCTTGAAGGACGACACTTACTTCCTACTTTCCCCCCATGCAAACGTGGCAAAAAACACTCGTCGGAGTCGGCGGCCTGATCTTGCTGGCCGGGATTTTCGCCTACCCCCTCGGCTTGAGCGCGTCGCCGGGGTTTAGCACGGGCAAAGCGGCCTTGATGGTTGGCGGCCTGGCGCTGATCGGAACCGGCGCGCTGGGGCGTAAAACGCTCGACCTCTACAAAACCACCGCCATACTGCTGTTGAACACCCTGGTGATGTTCGTGGTCCTCGAGATGGGGCTGGCGCTCGCGGCCCGCCTGGGCGATTTTCTGCCCCGCGCGCCCCAACCCACGCAGGAACGCGACCTGCGCTACGTGGACGAGGGCCGTGAAGACCTGCCCTATTTCCAATCCCAGGACTGGGCGCAGGACTACTGGCGCGAATACCACGCCGCATGGGACGACCGCGACCTGTCTTACCAGCCCTACGTGATCTGGCGCAATCGTTTCTTCGAGGGCAAAACCCTGAACATCGACATGCAAGGCCGCCGCCTCACCCCAGGCGCGACATGTGTGCCCGGCGCGTACCGGGTGTTCACCTTCGGCGGCTCGACCATGTGGGGTACCGGCGTGCCGGATTGGGGTACCATCCCGGCCTTTCTGCAAGCCGCGCTCAGCGAAAGGATGACCCAGCCGGTTTGTGTGGTGAACTACGCGGAACAGGGCTGGGTTTCCACACAAAGCGTAGCCCAACTGGCGCTCGCGTTGCGCGATGGGGAGACGCCGGACGTGGTCATCTTTTACGATGGCAACAATGACGCCTTCGCCGCGTACCAGAGCGGCGCGGCGGGCGGCCCTCAAAATCTGGACAGCCTGCTGGCTCGTTTCGAGGCGCGCCCGCCAGTTTCTCCGTGGCTGGCGCTGGCCTCCCAAACCAGAACCTACCGGCTGCTGGCTCGTGTGGCGGGGCAGCCGAACGACCAACCCGCACCTCCCTTCCAGGCCGCCGGAATCGACGCCGGCGCGCTGGCCGATCAGATCGCCCAAACCTATCTTGGCAATCTCCAGGTCGTGCAGGCGTTGGCCGACGATTACGGGTTCGAGGCCTATTTTTTCTGGCAGACCATCTTGTTAGTGGACGGGAAACCGCTGACCGCGGAGGAACAGAGCATCAAACAGGTCGCCGACAACGTGTACCCCGGGTATGCCGGTCTGTATCGCGCCGCCAGCCAGCGGATTGCCGAGGCCAGCCGCACACGCCCCGGTTTACACGCCATCATGGATGTGTTCGCCGATCAGACCGACCTGGTGTTCATCGATCCGTTTCACGTCACCGTCGAAGGCAACCAACTCATCGCCTCCGAGATGTTCGCAACCATTTGGGGAACGGGGAAGTAACAGTACCGCCCGGAAACAACCTATGCAACCCATACGTTCTGCCGCGGGCCGGCTGGTGAACACCTTGCTGCGTCCCTTCAAGCTGCGTCTCCAACCCTATCACCCTGCCACGGCGCGCAAAGTGCATTTCTGGCGTTACGAAAATGTCCTACGCGAGCTTCATGATCTGTTGGTGCAAACCGCGTTTCCCGGCCTGCCGGAAACCGAAGGCCGTCTGGAGCTTCTCGGCCAACTGGAAGGCCAGAGCGTGGTCGAGGCGATGTGGATATTGCACATTTTGCACCGCGCGTTGGCGACGCCGGGGGATGTGTGTGAGTTTGGCTGCGCGTCCGGGGCCACCTCCGCGCTGATCGCCAACGAGATGCGCGGCCATGAGAAACTTCTCTGGCTGTTCGACTCCTTCCAGGGGCTGCCACAGCCCTCCCCCCAGGATCGGCTGCTCGACGACGTGCTCGGGTTGGGCCACATCGAACGTTACCAGGGACGGATGGCTTTCTCCGCGGATTCGGTGCGCGACCGGCTGAACCGCATCGCCTTCCCCGCGGCCCGCACCCGGATCGTGGCCGGGTTCATCGAGGAAACCGTTCGATCCTCCCCCCTACCCGATCAGGTGTGTTTCGCGCTGGTCGATTTCGACTTCTACGAGCCGGTCAAGACCGCCCTGCACTGTTTGAGCGAGCGGGTGCCGCCCGGCGGGCAGGTGATCGTAGACGATTACGGCTACTTTTCTACCGGGGCCAGGAACGCTGTGGACGAATTCGCGGCCGCACACGCCGGCCGGTTCGAGCTGCAAGTGCCGCCCGAATGGGCCGGGCGCTTTGCTATCCTGCGCCGTATCCCGGCCAACACCTGATGAAGATCGCCTATTTCGACTACGCCCGCGACCTCAGCGTGCGCCATTACGTCGAAAACCTGGTGCGCGAACTCACCGCGTTGGGGGTCCGGCTGATCCCGTTTCGGTTTGGGGAGCCGCTGCCCGAGGGGGTCGATCTGTACTGGGACCCGCGCCTGACCGGGACGGTCTTGCCTACCGAGCGATTCAAGGCGGCTTCCAAACCCTGCGTGATCACCATGCACGACGGCGCCCCCTTCACATTGTTACCGTGGGAATACTATCCCAATTGGCAGATTGCTTATCGGAGCCTCAAGCAAGCGGTGGTGCAGCGTTACCGCTGGCGTAAGTGGAGGGGCGTTTGCACGGCCATCATCACGGTCTCGGAGAGCGCAAAATTGGGCATTCAGCGTGCGCTGGGCTTGCGTGATGA
>JALUWE010000232.1 GCA_027019845.1 Anaerolineales bacterium
AAACCAGATCGCCCGATTGATCGGCCACGACAATGGAAGAGCACCTTTCGACGTGGCACATGTGGAACACCTGCGCGGCGCGCGTTTCGGGCTGGCGATCAAATCCCGCCGCGAGCAGAACGTCTTTCCCCCCATCCCCATCGTTTGGGACAGCGTAGACTGCATCAGCCACCTGTTCCGGCAGGCGGCCGCGCGGGGCAGGCGCATTTTCGACCGGCTGCTGACCCGTTATGAACTCAGCCGCACCGAACGGTACGAGGGCTGGCTCGTCAGCCAGTTCGAGCACGTGTTGGTGACCTCGCACATGGACAAAAGCGCGCTGGAAGCCCTGGTGGGACGCGCCCGGCCCCGGCAGAGGCCCCCGGCTATCTCGGTGCTGCAAAACGGCGTAGACCTGGACTATTTCCGGCCCGATGCGCACACCACCCGGTACCCTGCTACCCTGGTCGTCAGCGGAAAAATGAGCTATCATGCCAATATCTCGATGGTGCTGCACCTGCTCCAGGACATCATGCCGCGGGTATGGGAAAAGGACGCCAGCGTACAGGTTCAGGTCGTGGGCAAAGACCCCCCCAACGCGGTCAGGGCGTTTGCTCAAGACCCGCGGGTGACGGTGACGGGCACGGTGCCGGAAATCCGGGCATATTTGCAAAGAGCTACCATCGCTGTTGCCCCGCTCGCCTACGGCGCCGGGATTCAAAACAAAATTCTCGAAGCCATGGCCTGCGCCGCGCCCGTGGTGACCACCCCCAACGCGGTCGCGGACTTGCAGGTCTCTCCCGGGGAGAACATTCTGGTGGCCGAAAACCCGGCCTCCTTTTCCGAACAGATACTCCAATTATTGCACGATCCAGCGCTTCGAGACCGCATCGGGCAGGCGGGCCGGCGATATGTGGAGAAGAATCACCGCTGGGATGCCATCGCTGCCCACCTGGAGGGCATCTATGCGCAGGTACAAGGTGCAAGTCGAAGGTCGAAAGCCGGAAGTTGAAAGTTGCACGCGCTTAGCGAATCAGTGAGACCGCTCAGACAAGTCAGACAAGTGAGATAGTCAAACGAGGAAAAATATCATGGACATCAGAAGGTTTATCCTGCCACTCCACAAATGGTGGTGGCTGCTCGTCCTGGCGACCTTGATTGCCGGTGGGGCGAGTTATTTTGCCACCAGAGGACAACCGCCTGTTTATCAGGCGCGCACCACATTGATGATCGGCAGCACGATCAGCGATCCCAACCCTTCCAGCAGCGAGTTTTTCCTGGGGGAGCAATTGGCAGGGGCGTATGCCGACATCGCAAACCGCGAACTGGTACGCAATGCGACCCTGGAGAAATTAGGGCTTAGGCGGTTGCCAGAGTACATCGCCCGCGCGGTGCCCAAGACGCAGTTGATCGAAATCATCGTCACCGATCAGAACCCGGAGCGTGCCCAACTGGTAGCCAATGAGCTGGCCGCCCAACTCATTCTGTTCAGCCCAACCAGTGTCGAGCCGGACGAACAGGACCGTCTCGAATTCGTTAACCGGCAACTCGGCATTCTCGAAACGCAAATCGAAGAGACACAAGACGAAATTGATACCCTGCGTGAAGAATTGGGCGATTTGGTCAGCGCGCAGGAGATTGCCGACACCCAAAACCGCATCGCAGCCTTGCAGACCAAGCTCAACACCCTGCAAAATACCTATGCCTCTTTGCTTGCCAGCACCAATCAGGAAGCTACGAACACCCTTACAATTATCGAACCCGCGGCCTTGCCCCGCAGCCCTATTGGGCCGAGCAAGAACGTGACCGTTTTGCTTTCTGCTGGCGTTGGTCTTGTGCTGGCGATCAGCGCGGCTTACCTGCTCGAATACGTGTTCGATAACTCCCTTAAATTCCCGGAAGAGGTGGAACAAATTTTTCAAGCCCCGATCATCGGCCATGTGTTTGTAAAGCGTTCGTGGCGAAAATCGCCGCCGCCGTTGATCTCCGGGCAACCGGATCATCCGAACACAGAGGATTTTCAGTCGCTCAAAACCAATCTGCGCTTTTCCGAGCGCGAGGGCCCGCTCAAGACCATTCTGGTTGCCAGCCCGGAAAAGCAGGGAGATACCTCCCTGGTGGCCGCCAACCTGGCTATCTCTATGGAAGATAGCTGCAACAGCGTGATCCTGGTGGACGCCAACCTCCGCCACCCTCGCCTTCACGAATATTTTCAGCTTCCGAACGAGAAGGGTTTGAGCGAGGTGATCAGCGAGCGCATACCGCTGGAGGAAAGCCTGCAAGTCATTGGTGATTCAAAACTTGCCATCATTTCTTCTGGCAGCCTGTTGCTCAGCCCAATCGAATTGCTGACCTCGGAAAGGATGTATGACTTGTTGGGGCAACTCGCAGCCAGGGCAGATGTCGTGATTATCAACAGCCCGTCCTTCGTGCGGGCGGAAGCACCCATCCTGGCTTCCAGGGTGGACGGCGTGCTGGCAGTCGTTCAGCCAGACCGTACCGGGAAAAGCGAGGCCCAAAATATGGCAGAACAGATCGAGAGAGCCGGAGCCAGGCTGGTCGGGGTTTTGCTCAATCGGATTCCCGTCTGGGGTGCAGCCTACTATGCCAAAGTTTCCCCTAATTGACAGTACTTACGTGTCGTCCTTCAAGAGATCGTGAACACGTAATAAGCCGAACCGTCAAGACATCGTAAACAGCACTTTAACAACCGAAACCTTCACTACATCGTGAACATGAGGTGTAATTGGT
>JALUWE010000233.1 GCA_027019845.1 Anaerolineales bacterium
CTGCTGGTGCCATCGGTCTTCTTGTTGCCCGCGTTCGACCGCGAGGCCATCGCCTTCAACCTGGCCGGCCCCTTCGCCCTGGCGGTGGTCAGCATGTTCTTCGAGCGTTTCCGGCTGGCGCCCGCGCAGCTAAAAAACGTGCTGCTGGCTATTTTAGCCCCCGCGGTGGGGTTGGGCGTGCTGGCGTTGCAATCGGTTTTCGCGGCCAACGTGCTCTCCTTCGGCGCGGCATACAGCGATAAGCTCACCTCCGCAGGGATTGGCCCCAACCAGGTTTCCTCCATTTTGGGGTTGGGCGCGTTCGCGGCCTTTTTGCTGGCGGTCGGCGAAGACCGGCGGCCTTTCCTACGCCGCCTGATGATTGTGCTCACCCTATGGCTGCTGGCGCAATCTGCCCTCACCTTCTCGCGTGGCGGTTTTTGGACTGCCATCGCGGCCATGCTGTCTGCCGGATTCTTCCTGATACGGGACAAACGCTCGCGCAATCTGCTGATGGCCGCGGGCGTGACACTCTCCCTGCTGGGCTACTTCGTGGCCTTTCCCGCGCTGGATGAGCTGACCAACCAAAGCCTGAGCGTGCGCTTTCGCGACTTCGGCAGCACCGGCAGGTTCCAGATCGTTCAGGCCGACCTGCTCATCTTCCAGCGTTACCCCCTCTTCGGCGTCGGCCCGCACCAATCCAAAAAGCTGCACGCCCTCACCTTTCGCTTTTCCAGCGCGCACGTCGAGTACTCGCGCATGTTGTCCGAACACGGCTCGCTGGGGCTGGTCGCGCTGCTGATCCTGGCCGCGGTGATCGCCAAACGGTTCTTTGCGCGCCTTTCCCCGCGCGCCAAAGCATACGTGGTGTCGTTCACGGTGTGGGCACTGTTGTACATGGCGCATTCAGCCACCCGCCTGGTCGCGCCCTCGCTCATGTTTGGGCTGGCCGCGGCAGTTTTTCTCACGGAGGAATCCCGTGTTCCGGCAACCGGCCATCGTGCCCGCCGCCGCGTTGGTTGAGGGCTGCCCCCCCGACCTGCCGGCCTGGTGCTTCTATCGCCGCGAGCAGACGACCCCGCGCGCCCGCCTGCTTGCGGTCGGAGACGTGGGCTTTTCCGCCGCGCTGGCCCGAACGGGCGCGGACCACGACCCGTTCGCGGAGGTGGCCCCCCTCCTGTCCCGTGGCGATGTAGTGTTCGCCAATCTGGAGACCCCGCTGCTCTCCGAATCCGCTGGCGGGCAGCCGTTTGCCGGGCATACCCCGGCCGCGGGCGTGCTGTCCCGCGCCGGGTTCAGCCTCGTCCATCTGGCAAACAACCACATCTACGACTTCGGCCCCGGCGGGCTGGCCTCCACCCTGGCAGCCTGCCGCGCGGCTGGCCTGGTGCCCCTGGGCGCGGGCGATACGCCGCAAGCGGCCCGCGGCCTGGTGCGCACCGACGCCAACGGCCTGCGTATCGGCTGGCTGGGCTGTGGCCGCACCCTGGTTCGCCAGCACGAAACCGGCCCCCGCTTTTGGGAGTTCCACCCCGACGAACTGATGGAAGCGGTACGCCAGGCGCGGCCACACGTAGACGTGCTGATCCTCTCGATCCACATCGGCCTGATGTACCTGGACTACCCCGATCCGGACCACAAAGCCCTGGCCGAACGCCTGCAAGCCGCCGGTGCGGACCTGATCCTGATGCACCACGCGCACGTGCTGCAAGGCGTACAGGCCTCGCCGCAGGGCGTGATCTGCCACAACCTGGGCAACTTTCTGCTCGACTGGCGGGAGGGCAACGTGCCGCCCGACGTGGCAATCGAACAACAAACCCAGGGCGCGGTCTTCCTGTTCGAGTTGGGAGGTGGAGGGGTGTGTCTGGCCGCCGCGCTGCCCACCTACCTGGACACGCACTTCCGTGTGCGCTGGGCGCGCGGCCCGCGCGGGCAGGCCATCCTCGAACGCCTGGCGCGCATCAGCCGTGACCTGGCGGGCGACTACCGCCCCCTGTTCGCCCGGCAGCGCGCCGCCCGCAACACCGGCCTGACCCTCAAAGTGCTCGCCTTCCACCTGCGCCGCGGCAACTGGCCGTTCGTCTGGGCACAATTGCGCCGCACCCGGCCCAAACACCTGGGGATGCTGGCGCGCTGGCTGATCCATGGCACTGACTCCTGAGCGCGGCATCCTGATCGTGGGCACGTTCCCCGCGGGGGGCAGCCCCAACCACGGGTCGCACCCGGTGTGCGCGGACCTGGCATCCCGCCTGGCCGCGGCCGGCTGGCGGGTGATCACCACCTCCTCGAAATCCGGCCGTGCCGCGCGGCTGGCAGACATGCTGGGCACCATCGTCGCCCGCCGCCGCGAGTACGCGGCCGCGCAGGTGGACGTGTTCAGCGGCCTGGCCTTCGTGTGGGCCGAGGCCTGTTGCCTGGCGCTGCGCAGGCTGCGCAAACCCTACGCGCTCACCCTGCACGGCGGCAACCTGCCCGCCTTTGCCCGGCGGCACCCGGCACGCGTGCGGCGTTTGTTGCGCTCCGCCCGCGTAGTCACCACCCCCTCGCGCTATTTGTTGGAACACATGCGGGCCTATCGAGAGGCTATTTTGCCGATTCCCAACCCCCTATCGCTGCCGCGGTACCCGTTCCGGTTGCGTGCCCCGGCACGACCGGCCCTGGTCTGGCTGCGGGCTTTTCACCGCGCGGTGTACCACCCCGGGCTGGCGGTGCGCGCCGCAGCCATGCTGCTGGACGA
>JALUWE010000234.1 GCA_027019845.1 Anaerolineales bacterium
AAACCACTGAAAAAAACGCCCCAGGGACGATTTCCGGCGGGAAAACAAGACTTTCTCCGGCATGGCCCCATTATAATACGAAGGGGAAGGGAGAAGGGGAGAGGAGGAGAGGAGGAGAGGAGGAGAGGAGGAGAGGAGGAGGGGTGAGGGTGAGTGAGACAAGTGAGACAAGTGAGACAAGTAAGACAAGTGAGACAAGTAAGACAAGTCAGACAAGTGAGACAAGTAAGACAAGTCAGACAAGTAAGACAAGTCAGACAAGTAAGACAAGTAAGACAAGTAAGACAAATCAGACCATGAACGACATCCACATCAAAAAACTGCAAACGCTGGAAGATGCCGAGGCCTGCGAGGATTTGCAGGTGGCGATCTGGCCTTCGCACCCCAACAGTGCGGGGTTTTCGATTCCCATTCACATGCTGGTGGCGCAGATGGAACTGGGCGGCACGATTTTGGGGGCTTTCGAGGGCCGGAAGATGATCGGGTTTCTGTACACCTCGCAGGAGCGGGACGAGCAGGGAAGGCTGTACCACTATTCCTGGTTGGCGGGCGTGCTGCCCGAATACCGCCACAAAAAGGTCATGCAGCAGCTCAAATACGCCAACGCGGAGATCGCCCGGCAGCAGGGCGCGTACAAAATCGTGTGGACGTATGACCCCTTGCAGGGGGCCAACGCCAATTTGAACGTCCACAAGCTGGGCGGGGTGGTGCGGCGTTATTACGTCAATCGCTACGGCGAGCGCGCCGGCGGCAGCCCGCAAAACACCGGTATGCCCTCCGACCGGTTTCTGCTGGAATGGTTTGTAGATGGCAGCTTCACCCGGCCCGATTTGCCCCCCTCGGTCGCGGACCTGCTGTCGCGGGACGATTGCGCGCTGGTCACGCGGGTGGAGGTCGATGGCCGCGGGTTGCCCGTTCTACGGGATTTCGATCTCGACCTGCCGCACCCCCTGCTGGTGGTCGAGACCCCCGGCGATTTCCCGGGCCTGCGCGCCCACCCGCAGCAAAACGGCCTGGACCTCGACTGGCGGCTGAAAACCCGCGACATCTTCCTGACCTACATCACCGGCAAGGGATACGTGGTGGTGGATTTCCGCTCCGAGGGCCGCGGCCCGGCGCGCAGGAATTTTTATGTGTTGGGGAGTGCCCGTTTTTCGTCGTGAGTTTAAGTTTTGAGTTCAGGGGTTAGGCAATGACACCCCAACGTTGCTTCATCGTCTGACCGCGGTTCGCAGCGGCGTTTGTTCGAGGAGCGGTACAAACCCCGACGGTGAATACAATTCACCGGCGGCGCATACGAACGCTCCCTCAGAATGACGGGAGACGGGGGACGGATGACCGGCGCGTGGTTATTGGTGGTCGGGGCGACCGGCCGGTCGCCCCGACGGTCGCTGTGCTCCCTCAGAATGACACCTTCTCAAAACCCCCGCTTCCTCCGGCGGGCGGTCTCGAAGGCGTAGGTGATCCAGTAAAGGGGGGACAGGATGCGGTCGTGGGCGTGCAGGTAGTCGATACGGTAGCCGCCAAAGCCCTTTTTGAAGAAAGTCAGGCCTTTCCAGGGGTGGTCGGGGTTGTCTTCCGGCGCGATGCCCCAGAAATTGTAGGTGGTGCAGCCACGGCGTTTGGCCGCCAGGATCGAAGCCCATTGCAGCGCGTGGTTGCCGGGCACTTTGCGGAACGCTGAAGAAGACGCGCCGTGGTGGTAAAACGCGGTGCGGCCGTAATACAGGATCATCGCGCCGGAGATCGGCTGCCCCTGATAGTAGGCGAAGAACAAGCGGGCGCGGCCCTGCTCGTGGAAGGCCTCGAATTCCCGGCGCAGGTAGTCCAGCGAGTAGGGCACGAAGTGGTGGCGGGTGGCGGTGTCCGCGTACAGTTGGTCGAAGATTTCCAGGTCGTTCACGTCCTCGCTCTGGATCACCTCGACCCCGTCTTTGGCCGCGCGGCGGATCAGGTTGCGCGTCCCCTTGCGGCAGCCCATCAGCAGGTCGTTTTCCTCCGGGGTGATGTCCAGCAGCCAGGTTTCTTCGGCGTGCATGTGGATGGGTGCGGGGCGGAAGCCCAGGGCGTGTAGGGGCCGCTGGCGTTCCAGGTCGTCGGAGGGGATCAGCGGGCTGAAGCGCACGAACCAGGCCCCGGCCCGGCGTCCGAGAGCGAGGATGTGCCGCACGAACGCGGTGGCGCGCGCTTCGTCGCGCCAGTCCACCAGCGGGCCGTGGGGGCAGAACAGGAATTTCCCCCGTTTGGCGCGCACGTGCAGCAACAAGGCGACGCCCAGCAACTCCCCGTCTTCGTACATGCCGATGCGCTGTACCCGCTCGCCCTGCCTCTGGTTGAATACGCCCCATTCCCAGGCGTGCAGGAAGGAGTAGTGTGGTTGGTTTTGGACGAATTCGTCCCATTCAGTGCGGGATTCGATGGGTGAGAAGGAAAGTGGCATGGGGGGATTGGGTAATTGGGTATTGGATATTGGATATTGGGGATTGGATATTGGATTGTCATTCTCTGAGGGAGCGAAGCGACCGAAGAATCTCCCTCAGTCGAAGGATGGATAATTGGGTAATTGAGTAATTACATCCTGAGCGGAAGGCGAACGGAGTGAGCCTGTAGTCGAAGGATGGGTAATTACGCTTTACGCTTCACGCTTCACAATCCTGACGATTTTTTCCGCGTCGGCCAGGGTGACTTTGGGGTGGGTGGGCAGGTTGATGGAG
>JALUWE010000235.1 GCA_027019845.1 Anaerolineales bacterium
GGGCACGTTCATGAATGCCTGGCGCATCAGGAAGGTGCCGAAGGCCGAGCCGAAGTAGGGGATGGCGATGGCCAGACGGGTGTCGAACAGCCCCATCCAGCGGATGGTGGCGAAGTTAGGCGCCAGCAACGCCGAGGTGGGGATCATCATTTGCAGCAGGATGAAGAAGAAAATCCACCGCTTGCCGAAGAACCGGTAGTTCGCCAGGGCAAAGCCAGCCAGCACGATGGTGACCAGTTGCACGCCCAGAATCATCAGCACGATGACGATGGTGTTGATGTAATACTGCCCGAAAGGGGCCAGCGACCAGGCGCGCAGGTAATTCTCAAAGGTCAGGCGGCTGCCGAACCACACGTCGCCGCGGCTCATAGCCTCCGCGGCCGGGCGGAAGGAGGCCACCAGCGCCCACAACACCGGCACCGACCACAAAAGCGCCAATCCGGCGGCCAGCAGGTTGAGAATCCACTGGCCGAAACGTTGCAGCCATTTGCGGTTCATCTCAGGCTTCCTTCCGCTCGGAGACGATGAAGTTGGTCACGGTGAAAGCCAACAACACCACGACGAAGAGCACAGTAATGGTCGCGGAGATGCCGATGTCCTGGTACTCGAAGCGTTGCGACCAGAGTTCGAAGAGCAGCACGGTGCTGGCGCGGCTCGGCCCGCCGCTGGTGAGCACGAAGATATGGTCCACAGTACGGAAGGCATCGATCACCGCGATGGTGGTGATGAACACCGTGGTGCGGCGCAGCAAGGGAAGGGTGATCTTCCACAACGTTTGCCAGCCGCTGGCCCCATCCAGCGCGGCGGCCTCGTACACGTCCGAGGGCAGGTTTTGCATCCCCGCCAGGTAAAAGATCATGTAAAAGCCGGAATTCTTCCAGATGGCAACGATCATGACCGCCAGCAACGCCAGGGAGGGGTTGCCGGTCCAGTTTTCGGGGCCGGTGTAGCCCAGGGCGCGCAGCGCGGCGTTGAACAGGCCGTAGCCCGGCGTGAAGAAGAACATCCAGATGGTGGCCGCGCTGACCATCGGCAGCACCATCGGGTGGAAGAAAGCCAGGCGCAAAAAGCCGATGCCGCGCACCTTGCGGTTGACCAGCAGCGCGAACAGAAACCCCAGAATGATGCTGACGGGCACCGTCCCCAGCACATAACGAAGCGTGTTGAGAATGATTTGCCGGAAGTACGGGTCGCTGAACAGGTCGATGTAGTTGCCCAGCCCAATGAAGACCGGCTCGCGGAAACGGGCGATGTTCATCCGCTGGCGGAAGAAACTCTGATAGACCGAGAGCAGCACCGGCCAGACGGTGAACAAGGCCACGAAGAGCGCAGTGGGGAAGAGCAGCAGGTAGGGCAGAACAGGGCGCGATGTGCGGCGGACTGGCAGGGACAAAAAACACCTCCGCAAAGGCGAGATTCGCGAAGGTGACAGTCACTTGCAAGTGACTGTCACCTTCGTTTCAAACAGTTTTCTTACGGGCAGAAATCGGCTAAGGCTGCTTCGGCTTCGGATTGAGCGGCCTCCATCGCGTCGGCCGCGCTCATCTCGCCGTTGTAGGCGCGTTGCAGGTAGTCGTGGAAGATGTTACGCACCTGGCCGAGGTTCTGCGTGGCGAGTTCCATCCCGGCGTATTGCAGCGCATCGCGGGTCGCCAGGGCCTGCGGCACCTCGGCGACATGGGCTTGCATGGCGTCGGTCTCCCAGGCGCTGGCGCGGCTGGCGATGTAACCGGTCTGGATGCTGAAATCGGCCACATATTCGGGGCGGGTGACGAACTCGACGAACTTCCAGGCGGCTTCCTGCTGTTCGGGGGGCGCGCCTTTGAGGATGTAGAAGTTGCCGCCGCCGGGCACGCTGGCGTATGTGCCTTCTTCCTTGCCGGGGATGGGCATGACGCCGACCTCGAAATCGGCCTGTTCGAGGATGCCGCTCAGGCTGCCGGAGGAGTGGACGATCATGGCGGTGGTGCCGCTGGCGAAATCGCCCGGTGCGGTAGCCCATACGCCCTGCACCCCGGCGGGCATGGCGCCGTACACCGCCGAAAGGTCAATGTAGAACTGGGCGGCCTCGACCACGGCGGGGTCGTTGAAGGTCACGGTGCAGGCGTCCTGGAGGATGTTTTGCCCCGCGCCGATGGCGAGCGGCTGGAAGAGCCAGTAGGGCCAGCCGGAGGGGTATTGCAGGCCCCAATTGGTGGCGTCGCCCTCGGTTTTGGTGAGCGCCTGGGCGGCCTCGGCCCAACTCTGCCAGCTGGTGGGCGGCTCCAGCCCGGCTTCCTTGAACATATCGGCGTTGTAATACATCACCACCGCGCTGCGCTGGAAGGGGATGCTCCACAGTTGGCCGTCGTAGTAGGAATTCTCCAGGAAGGCGGGCAGGAAGTCGTTGAGGTAGGCCTCGCCGTCCTCCATGCCGTTGACGAAGTCGTCCAGCGGGACGATGTAGTCAGCATTGATCAGGTCGTAGAGGCTGGTGGCCAGCATCACGGCCAGCGCGGGGGGCTGGCCGCCGCCGTCGATGGTGGTCTGGATGGCGGTTTGCACGTCGCCATAGCCGCCGGAGAAGACCGGCTCCACCGTGATGTGGGGGTACTCGGCCTGGAAGGCCTCGATATAGCCCTTGAGGATGTCGGCGATGGGCGCGTCCACCGCTACCGGGTAGAACACCTGGAAGGTGACCGGTTCGGGAGCAGCCTCCTCGGGGGCAGC
>JALUWE010000236.1 GCA_027019845.1 Anaerolineales bacterium
ACCGCGTAACGGTGCCCGTGTCGCTCGGGACTTCTGAAAAATCGGCTTGGAATTCAGACCTAATCAGCGGTGGGATTGAGACGTGAACTTCATCAATAATCAAGAATCCTTTTGGCAAACGCTTGGAATTCAGACCTAATCAGCGGTGGGATTGAGACCCCCACGGGATACAAGACAAACCGTGGGGAAAAAATGGACTTGGAATTCAGACCTAATCAGCGGTGGGATTGAGACGTGGCATCTTATCCTCCATGGTTAGTGGGGTTTTAGTTATCTTGGAATTTAGACCTAATCAGCGGTGGGATTGGACTGCCCGTGGTTTCGCGGGAAATTCAGGGTCGCCACCCATGCAGGGGTGGCTGCTACATGGAATTCAGACCTGATCAGCGGTGGGCTTAAGACCGAGGGTTGTCCGGGCGCGCTGAAGCGCGCACGACGAACGGCTGCTTCTGGAATTCCGGTCTGAGCTGTGGTTGGGTTGATGAGCAGGGTAGATGAGACTCATCTCACAGATGCGTCTCATCTGTTGTCTGCTGGCTCAGCCAAAGAGGACGATGTGTTGCCTGTGTGTTTGTCGCAGCAGCGTCCGCGCCGGGGTGAGCGGCTGAGGCGAAGTTTTTTTTGTGGATACTTTCCGGGGGAGGTTTCAGGTAAGGGGGGCGGAGCCGGTTGCTGGGTGTTTTTCCATCTTGCTGCTCACGGCGCGCATGGCGGGGTGTGCGTGGCGGGACTTGGGAAACAGACCTGATCTGTGGTGGGCTTGAGACGTCCCGGGAGTTCTCAGGAATCCCAGGGTCGCCACCCATGCAAGGGTGGCTGCTACATGGAATTCAGACCTGATCTGTGGTTAGATGAGACTCATCTCAAAGATGAGTCTCATCTCTTTCACTTTCACTCCTTCATCACTTCCTTCTGTTTATCTGCTCTTTCAAGGGCACGGGTCTGCGCTTTGTTGCAGCGGCCGTCCTGCCTCATTTTTTGTCATTTGCGCTGTTTCGCAACCATCTCTTCAACATCCTGCAGCAGTTTTTTGGCGTCGTAGATGATGCCGTCTTTGATGGTGTATTTTACGCCGCCGATGCGCTCCACTTCTCCGGTTTCATCATTGAGTTTAACCGCACCGGTGCCGTAGAGCACTTTCAGGTTTTCGAGGGGATTGGCTTCGACCAGCACCAGGTCTGCCCTCAGGCCCGGGCGTACGACGCCGTACTCGATGGGCGTGCCTTTGGGCTTGAAAATCTCCATAGCACCGTGCAGGGTAGCCGCCCGGATGACTTCCAGCGGGTGGAAGCCTGCTTCCTGCAGCAGTTCCATTTCCAGAATGTAGCCAAATCCGTAGAGCTGGTAGATAAAGCCGGCGTCTGAACCGAGGGTCACTTTGCCGCCGCGGTTTTTGTATTCATTGAGAAAGCGCATCCAGACGCGGTAGAAGTTTTTCCACGCTACCTCATCCCATGTGGTCCAATAGAACCAGTAGGCGCCGTGTGACTTGCGGCTCGGCTGGTAAAACGCCATCTGGCTGGGCAGGGTGTAGCGGCTGTGCCAGTCGGCGTTGCGCGCGCGCATGACATCGCGGCCGGCCGAGTAGATGGTCATGGTCGGGTTGAGGTAGAAATCGAGATCGAGAAACGCCTGCTGCAGGGCCTGCCATTTTTCGCCGCCGGGTTTGACCAGGTTCCACTGCCGCGCGACCTGCCCGAAGCGGTGCTGTTCGTCGTTGTAGTTCATATCCACAGGCCAGGGCTGGACGTCGTTGTTTTCATACATGGCCTCGAACAGGCCGTAAAAGTGGGTCATGGAGGTGAGTCCGAGGCGGGCGGCATCGAGGGCGTTCATCTGGGCTACGCCGGTCTGGGCCAGGTGTGCGGTCGAGCCCATTTTGAATTTTTTCGCCTCATCGAGCAGGGCTTTCATGATCTCCGGCCGGTGCGCGCCCAGCTTCAGGCCGTCGATGCCTTTTTTGGCGGCGTAGCGCACCCAGGCGCGGGCGTCTTCCGGGGTGATGATTTTGCGGTCTTTCCACTCTTTGCCGCTGCCGGGCCGGTGAAAGGAGATGATGTGCGGCGCGACGATCTCGTTGCGCGCGCTGCGGTCGCGTTCGCTCAACGACCACTCCAGGGGGCCGGTGGGCACGCCGCGCACCGTGGTGATGCCATGGGCCAGCCAGAGTTTGTACACGTACTCGGCCTCCGGCGCTTTGGGCACGCCGCCGGTGTGCACGTGCAGGTCGATGAAGCCGGGCATGACATAGGCCCCGCTGGCGTCGATCTCTTTGGTGGCGTCCTGCGGGCGTTTTTTGTCCTCGATGGGCACATGCGGCACGCCGACGCTTTTGACCTCAACGATTGTGTTGCCTTCGACGACGATATCCACCGGCCCGCGCGGCGGTGCTCCTGTGCCGTCGATGAGCATGGCGCCGCGGATGATCAGGCGCTTGAACGGGCCTTCGCCCTCGCCGGGCTTGCGCGGCGGCGCCGGCTTGACGGTTTTCTGTTCCTCGGGTTCGCTTTTCTTCTTCTGGGCATTGAGCGTGCTGCTGCCCCAGAAGCAGGCCAGCACGGTGCAGAGCAGTAGTCTGCCCGCGGTTTTGCATGGGTTCATCTCTTCCTCCTCTTTATGGGTGATCCGGCTGCCGGTGGTTAGCCTGTGGTGATCATCCGGCGCCGGGATTGCCGGCCGGGCTCGCTGAGGCCTGATCCTGGCT
>JALUWE010000237.1 GCA_027019845.1 Anaerolineales bacterium
GCCAAGTACGAGGTCAATGAAATCATTTCTTCTCTGATGCTGGTGTACATCGCGGAGTTGTTCAACAGCTTTTTCATTTTTGGCCCCTGGTCCGCGGGCGGGTTTGGCCTGACCGCGCCCTTCCCGCGCAACGCCTGGTTCCCCCGCCTGCTGGACATGGCCGACACCTTCCCGGCCCTGCGCGGCATGACCGCGCACATCGGCCTGTTCTTCGGCCTGGCCGCGGCGGTGCTGCTCTACATCGTTTTCAAATACAGCAAGTGGGGCTACGAGCTGCGCGTGATCGGCGACAACCCCAACGCGGCGCGCTACGCGGGCATGAACATCTCCCGCACCGTGATCTGGACGATGGTGATCTCCGGCGGGATCGCCGGTCTGGCCGGGGTATCGGAACTGGCCGGGGTGGTACACCGTTTGGGGGAGAATTTCTCGCCCGGGTACGGTTTCACCGGCATCATCATCGCCTGGCTGGCGCGGCTCGACCCGCTGGCGGTGATCATCGTGGCCTACCTGTTCGGCGGGCTGCTGGTGGGTGGGGACGCCATCCAACCCGCGGGCATCCCGCTCATGATCCAGGGGTTCATCCTGTTCTGCGTGATCAGCGCGGATTTGCTGGTGCGCTACCGGGTGCGTTTGGTGCGGGTTCGGCCCGCGGTTGCCACACAAGCGGAGGCCACGCATGGAGATTAGTTTCTTTGTCAACATCATCGCGGCCGGGTTGTTCACCGGTACGCCGTTGCTGATTGCCACCATTGGCGAGTTGATCACCGAGCGCGCCGGGGTGCTCAACCTGGGCGTGGAAGGGATGATGCTGGCCGGCGCGTTGACCGGCTTCGTGGTGGCGTACACCACGGGAGACCCCTGGCTGGGCGCGGGGGCCGCGCTGCTGGCCGGGGGTGTGTTGAGCCTGCTGCACGGGCTGGTGGCTATCAGCCTGCGCGGGGACCAGGTGGTCAGCGGGCTGGCGTTGACGTTCGTGGGACGCGGCATCACCGCGGTGCTGGGCGCGCCCTACGTGCCCATCCGCGACGTGCCCCGGCTGCCGACCGTGACGATCCCGTTTTTGCAGTCCGTGCCGGTGCTGGGCCCGATTTTCGGCAGGCAGAACATCGTCTTCTATCTGGGCATTTTGCTCATCCCCCTGACATGGTTCGTGATCCACCGCACGCGCTGGGGCCTGCACCTGCGCGCCATCGGCGAGTATCCCGCGGCCGCGGACGCGGTGGGGATCAACGTGGCGTTGTTGCGTTATGTGTACGTGTTCGTGGGCGGCGCGCTGGCCGGTCTGGCGGGCGCGGCGCTTTCGCTGGCCGTCACCCCGCTGTGGATCGAGGACATGACCGCGGGCCAGGGATGGATCGCGGTGGGCTTGGTGATCTTCGCGCGCTGGGACCCGCTGCGCGCCGCGGTAGGGTCGTACATCTTCGGCGCGCTGTTCCGAATGCCGCTGGATTTGCAGGCCGTGCCGTGGCTGCCGTTTGCGGGCAACCCGATTTTGGGCGTGTGGCTGCGCATGGTGCCGTATGCGTTTCCGGTGATCGTGCTGGCGTTCACCTCGCGCGCGGTGGTGCGTCGCCGCCTGGGCGCGCCGGCCGCGCTGGGGCTGCCCTACGTGCGCGGCGAGCGGGGGGCGTGAGAGTTGTACGTTTGTTTCAGTCCTGCTCCGTGGGGCGGGCGGCTTCTTCCAGGCTGAGGCCCTCGCCCCGTAAGACCACCCCCTGGTGGGGCACTTTTGCCAGCCGCTCCAGCCTGTGCCGGGCCAGGGGCAGGGTTGCGGTGTGGTACAGCATGGCTGCGGCCTGGCGCAGGTGCGCGGCGCGCAGAGCCAGGGGGTTGCGCACCAGCCGTTTGAGGGCGTGCCAGGTCTTGCGGGCGCGGTATTCCTTGTGCAGGGTGGTGTGCAGCTGGCGGTAGAACGCGGTGGTGAACGGCCCGCGGTACATCATGTCCAGGTCTGCGGAGTCGATCCAGTTTTGTTTGTCGCCCAACTGGTCGCGCACCCTTTGGTAGAATTTCGTGCCCGGCAGGGGGTAGCTGACCGATATGCCGATGTCGTCGGGCATCAGGTCGCGCACCATTTGCAGGGTAGCCTCGATGTCGGCGCGTGTTTCCCCCGGGTATCCGAATTGCAGGAAGAAGCCTACTCGAATACCGGCCTGTTGCAGCCGCCGGGTGGCTTCGTAAATCTGCTCGACACGCGTGCCTTTTTCCATCGCGGTCAGGATTTTTTGCGAACCGGACTCCGCGCCCACCCAGACGATCTGCGCGCCGGCGCGTTGCAGGGCCGGGATGTCGCCCTCGCGCAACAGCAGATCGACGCGGCTCAGGCATTTGAAGGGGATTTTGGCGTCGTGCTGCTCGACCAGCTCCGCGAAACGCGGCAGCCAGCCGGGTTTCAGCCCCATGATGTCGTCCGCGAACCAGATGTGGTCGGGGTGGTAGGTTTGTTTGAGCCATTTCATCTCCGCGACCACGTTTTCGGGGCTGCGCACGTTGTAGCGCTGTCCCCAGATCGGTTTGGCGCACCAGTTGCAATGGTACGGGCAGCCGCGGGTGGTGACCATGTTCATCGAGAAATAGCCGTGGCGTTCGAGCCAGATGGCGCGGTAGCGCTCCACGTCCACCAGGTCCCAAGCCGGGAAGGGCAGGGCATCGAGGTCGCGGATGTCGGGACGGGGAGGGGTGAGGTGAAGG
>JALUWE010000238.1 GCA_027019845.1 Anaerolineales bacterium
CGCAGGGATGACAGGAACAACGCATTTTGTTTCTTATCCCGAATTGACGTTACCATAGAGAACATAGCGTATATGCGGTAAGGGGCTTAATTTTCCCCACAAGTTCCATTCGCGAGGAACCAGCATCTGGTAAAGGGAGAGGACTTAAAGAAATCAAGCAGCATGGTAGCCACTTTTGCTTCCCCGGATTGAGAGGGGTGGGTCAGATCCTCAGCATAGTCCTCCAACTCCCAAATCAAGCCGTCCGAGCGGGGTTCCAGGCCATTCGCCCAGAGGTAGGGGCCCCAGGCAAGCCAGGGGGCAACTGTGTTGTAGTTCAGATCACCGGCCAGAGGGTCTATTACGGTCCCGCCGCCCGCCATCTGATCGATCTGAGCTTCAATCAGCCACTTCACGGAAAATCCATTTTCATAGGCAAACGGCTCAGGGCTTAGCGCTCTGGTCGTATAGCCCGCATAGATGCGGCTGGAAAAATATACCTGTTTCAAATTTGGATAACGTGTTTTCAACGCCCGCACAATATCTCCCAGAGTAACGAGCAATTTATAGGCATCGGCTTTTTCGGACGGCAAGGAAATAAGCGGCCCGGGGTTGGTTACTTTTACCCAGGCTACTTGAACCTGTTGTTCGGTCACTCCAAAGTAGGGGAGAATAGTGTTTGCAATGCGGTCATAGTTTTCATCGGTGGGCGAATCCCACTTTTTGGCAACCTGGGCGCCCCTGGCGCCATCGATAATGAGCAGGCTGTCGTGGTTTACGTCGGGGTCTTGTTCCGAAAGCCCAATAAACGTCCAGGGGTTGCAGGCTTTTTTCGTCTGTCTGGTGCCACACACCTCTTCCGTGGTATTGGACATGCCGACAATGAGCAAAACGTACTTGCCGTTCGGAGCGGGGTTCCCCTCCTGATCCAGGGGGTTGATCTGCATGGCTCGTGCGAGTCCCTCGCGCGCATGTGCTGGCGGCATCTCGTTGGAGCCTCCCGGATATAGCCCGCCTTCAAACCCATAATACGTTTCTCCTTTGAAGTCGGTGAGGGGAATCATGGGTTGAGCAGGAGAGGGGGTATTTGTTTTCCTGCTTGGGATGCTGGGGGTTTGCGATTCTCGCACCACCTGGCGAGTTGGTTCAGGTGTTGCAGACGCAGGTGGCGGCGGTGTACTCTCTACCGTTTCCGTGGTTGGCGTGTAGGTTGGCAGGGGAGGAGGATTTTCAGGTGGTCTACAACCGCCTGAAACCAGGAAAACCACGATCACGAAAGAAATGCCACGAATTTGCGGGGACAAGATGGCATCCTACAATTTCGATCTATTGATATTGTTTTGTACTACGACGTCTTCCTTCTCTGTTCGATGAAGGCGCGGATATCGTTGAGCGTATCGAAATTATCGGAAGTGACTTCCCCGCCATCAACATCAACGCCAAATTGCTCCTGGATAAAAGCGATCAAACGCAGTAGAGCGAGCGAATCCAAAATTCCGCTGTCGAGAAGCGACTGGTCGGGTTCGATTCTCGTGTCCGCCCCCCCGATCATGATTTCATCGACAATGAAACGCTCGATAGCCTCTTCGATATTCATTTTTTCTCCTTGTATAAGTTTGTGCCAGGCATTGGAATGAGAAAGGGAAATTTGTCATACCAGGGCGGCGAAACAATCCCCTTTCATCGTCCAGGAGACTGCTTCGCCGCTTCACAGTGACACCCCGCAAAGAATCTTCGGCCAGGCTCTCATGCGTGTCAATCTTTACACTACGTCCGCAAAGCTTTTCTCCATCCGGCGGAAGTAGAAAGCACCGCTAACGAGCAAAGCCAGAGCCACCAGAGATGAGACGATGATGATCGGTCCGGGAGCAGTTTCCGTGCCCAGCAATGCCCATCGAAAACCTTCCACCACCCCCACCATGGGGTTAATGCCATAGAGGGTTTTCCAGGGTTCCGAGAGCAAGCTGCTGGGATAAGCAATAGGGGTGGCAAAGAGCCAGGCCTGCGTCAGGAAAGGTACAGTGTAGCGCACGTCGCGGAATTGCACGTTCATCGCCGAGAGCCACAGCCCAACCCCCAGAGAAGTGATCAAGGCCAATAACAAGAAAAATGGGAGCCAAATGATGTTAAGCGTTGGCGTGCGCGAGTAAAAAAACATCATTCCCAGCAAAACCACGAAAGCGAGGGCAAAATCCACAATACCCGATAACACCGTCGCGATGGGGAGCGTCATGCGCGGGAAGTATATTTTTTTGATCATGTTTGCGCTGACTACCAGGCTATTGGAGGCGTTGGTGAGGGAATTCGCGAAGAACGTCCAGGGGACCAGCGCAGCATAGCTGAAAATAGGATAGGGAAGGTCGTCCGACGGCACTTTGGCCAGCCTGCCAAAAAACAAGCTAAAGATCACCATGGTAAACAAAGGCTGGATCACGGCCCAGGAGACTCCCATGATGGTTTGTTTGTATCGCACCTTGAGGTCCCTCCAGACGAAAAAGAAAAGCAGTTCCCGGTATTCCCACAATTCGCGCAGGTTGAGGGACACCCATCCTTTCGTTGGTTCGATGCGCGTTTTGGATATGTTGGATTGTCGAGTGGTCAACATGGCATTTTCAGAGAGGACTATGAGGGGGATTCAACCAAACAGATAACGGTACATCCGGCGTGTGCGGTGATTTTTGACGGCAGACATCAACATCAAGGGGATGCCCAGGCCAGTAACAATAAGCACGATCTGGTATATGGGTTGAAATCCCAATGCCCAGGGCGTGAAGCGGTACATGAGCACTGCAAAAATGTACGCCACCGGGACATTCATAAAATAGATACCCAGCGAGCGGGAGCCGAGTTCTGCCAGCACTTTTGCCAGCCCAGATGGAAGTTTGTCGAAGGCAAGAAACCACAACGAAAAAATGCTGGCGTAAACGACGCGGGCAAAACCAGGGTTGTTTGGCCCGATCCACTCCTGCCCGGCGATGCGACGAAGGAATTCATATTCGACGAAAGACAGCACTGCAAAAAGGACAACCGCTCCTCCCAATACCCACTTTGCACGCGCCAGCCAACGCTTGAGCGCGCCTACGTGAAGACCGGCAACAACCCCTAACGAAAAATAAAAGATACGGGCCGGCGCCAGCCAACGCGTGGTGGCGTTCCTGAGGAATTCCAATTCTGCGGAACTCACCCCGATTGTTTTCAAATACCAGGGGAACTCCCATGCAAGTTGAATGAGCAGGGCGGTAAACAGCACTGCTTTCCAATGCTTTTTCGCCAGCGGAACGAGCCACACCGACAGAAGGTAGTACTGGATGAGCAGGACGACAAAGTAATAGGTATCGAGCACCTCGCCAATGGTACCCGGCAGCCGCTGAAGCAGGATAAACCGAACGGCTGTCCAGATCACCCACGGGATGAGCACCGTCCGGATACGCGGGATGAACATCTTCCACCGAGGTTCCCTGCCGCGCGTCAAAAAGGCGACAAAATGGCCTGAAACGAAGAGAAAAGCCGGGATGGCAAAGGCGTCCAAGTGGCGGGTAGCCATCAGAATGTAATACGTCGGGCTGCCGAGTTGATCGTAGTTTGGCACCGGCACCGGGCGATAGCGGTCTGTCCACAGGAACATAGCCTGCAACCCAAAGGCCGTGGCATGGTGAAGCGGTACCATTAACGCCGCAAGTCCGTTGAGCTGAAGTAACCGCCTGAATATGTTAGTCATTTTGACCCCATACATACCCACAATTGAGACCTCACAGGTCTACTACCACACGATGCAGGAAGATTTTACCCAAAATAGATTGCATCCGGGCATCTCCCTACGCTTTAAGACCTGTGAGGTCTGGGTGCGACTTTTCCAGTGCGTAAGTCCTATCTTCAACTGTTGCTGTGACTTCCCCTTCGGTTTCACTCAGGGCATGGCTCAGGAGGCAATCCGGGGCAAATTCACTCCCCCCATTCCAGTCTACGAAAACCGAGATGCTCAGCCAAACAGATAGCGGTAACTGCCCCGCAATGGGGACCGCTGCACCAACCGCATGAGCAACAAAGGCCCGCCCAATCCGATCGCGAACAGCGCGGTCTGATAAAGCAACTGGTTCCCCAGCACCCACGGGGTCAACCGATACATCAGAACGGCAAGCACGTAGATGAAAGGAATGTTTGCCAGATAAATTCCAAGCGATTTGGTCCCTAACGCAGTGAAATGTTTCATCATCGTGGGCGAGATTTTATCCAACGATAAAACATACAAGAGGAAAGCCAGAATGTAAAAATTTCTGGAAAAACCAGAAAAGCTAGGGCCAATCCAGGCCTCGCCATTGATAAAATCTGCTACTTGATATTCCACAACCGAAAGCACCCCGAAAACGACAACGGCAACCAGCAATTGCCATTTGAATTGTGCCAGGCGCTGGCTGAATTCTTTCAAATGCAGCCCAAACACCAGCCCAAAGGGGAACCAAAAGGGTTGCTGGCCGATGACAATCCAACGGGGAATCAGCACCAGAAGCATATCCTGCCCCGGAAATTCCACGCCAATATTGTTCGTATAGCGGATCGCCTGGACAGACAAATGGATGAAGGCCGCCACCCCGAGCAACAACTTCCAACGGTCTTTTGCGAGAGGCACCAAAAAAGGTGCCAGCAAGTAGAATTGGATGAGAAGAGGGATAAAGTGATACGGGTTGAGAATTTCATCCAGGCTGGTAGGAAAACGCCTGAGAACAACGTAGCGAATGACCGTCCAGACGACAAAAGGGATGATGAGCACTTTCACACGCGGCATGATCGTCTTCCAGGTCACTTTGCTGTTTTTCCCCCGCGCCATAAAGGCCACAAAAAAGCCGGATATGAACAAGAAACCCGGCACCGAATAGGTATCCAATTGACGAATAATGATGCTGATGTAGTAAGAGGGAGAACCCAAGAGATCAAAATTGGGGACCGTTACCGGGCGGTAACGGTCGGCCCAATAGAACATGGCCTGCAAACCATACGCAGTGGCGTGATGAATGGGAATGGTTAGAATAGCCAGCCCGTTGAGGAACAGCAGTCGTCTAGTCATTCACAATCCTTCTTCTGATGACGAGATAATTCGCCGGTACGGCCCCCTCTTTCCCATTGGCAAGAGGAATGGTGCTGATCGCAATCCCATCATCCCCTTGATCGAGCACAATCCATTTCTCTTCGGGGTAATACCGGTGCAGTTCTTCGAGGTTAAACCCAATACGCCTTGTGATTTTGGGAATTTTGGCGTAAATTTCTTTTGGCAGGGTGCGCAGGTAAAGAATTGCTCTGGAAGGCAACTCGATCTGATAGAGAGTCCCTTGTGCGCCCAGCAAGATTTCCAGGCTGCGGATGAAATTCGGGCGGTCGCGCATTTTTACATTGTGTAATACTCCCCGCATGTAGATGTTCATGTCCCCAAATTCATCGTGCAGCGCCCGGGCGCTTTCAGTATCCACCGCGTCGAATACACGGTATTCGATGTTCGTTTGCCCGCTTGTTTCTGATTTGGCTAGCTCGATGGCAGAGGGAGAAATGTCCACTCCGATTACTTGTTTGTAATGTTGGGCCAGAAACCTCGATTGCCGGCCGTTTCCGCACCCCAGGTCCAGGATGGGTAGGTCGGGATTCATGTAATCACGAAAGCGGCGGAGGTCCTCCAGAGAGGCGCGCTCCGCCACAGCATCCCAAAACACCTGGCCATCTGCACCACTGGAGCGAATATTGTTCCAATAACTTTCCCAATCGTTCATGTTTTTTCCATACTCATAAGGGAATACACCCAAAATGGGGGTGCGGACGAGCTGGACGCCCGCCTGCACCCCCATTCCCGATGTGCTTCACCATTAAGAATTCGCTTTTTTATTTTCGACAAAGGCTTTGATCTCGTTGAGCGTTTCAAAATTTTCGGGGACCAACTCTTCATCATCTACCTGGATTCCAAACTCCTCCTCGAGGAAGGAGATCAGCCGCAGGATAGCCAGAGAGTCGATAACGTTGCTGCTGACAAGCGATTCATCCGGATCGATCTTCGTCCGGTTATCGCCGATTAATATCTCTTCCAGAATGAAACGTTCAACGATGGATTCGATAGTCATTGGTCAATTCCTTTCTATCATTCGAGATTTTGCACGTCGTTCGATGTCTGGTCGTTCAGGCTGCCGGCGTGTAGCTCGACCCCAGCGGTCGTGAGATGCCATCGTCCATCGAGCGATCACGTTTGAGAAGTTTTCGCATGGCCTTCAACACCCGGGGAGGTTCATCCATGCCATAAACACGCCCGGACAACATATCGATGACCTCATCGCGATACCGGACATGGGTAAAAGCAGCAAAGGCAAGCGGATGCTCCCAAAATGCGTCCACCACATCTTCCACCGCGTCATATCCATCCTCGACCAGCTTGATGTGTTGGGCAAAGGGATTAGGCTGGTCGCGGTTGCCCCCCTCCAGATAGTCTTTGACAGCCTGAGCGGCAAACTGCGCTTCTTTCATGGTGACGTATAGCCCAAACGAAAAGACAGGGTCCACGAAACGGTGCGCGTCCCCAATACAGATGAAGCCCGGGCCTGCAAACTGGCGCACCTGATAGGAATAGTTCACCACCGAACGAACTTCCTCGACCAGCTTCACTTCGGGGATGCGTCGTTTCAATTCCGGATTGAGATCGTGCAGCTCTCGCACCAGGAAATCGCGCTTGCTCTCTTTTTTCTCGGCAAAATAGGCCGCTGGCACGACCACCCCGACACTCACCACCTCTTCATCCAGAGGGATGAACCAGCTCCAGTGGTTCTTTCGCCGGTAGAGGATCAACGTATCGTCCCGATGGGGGCCTTCATCCCGTATGGCACCCACCACCTGGGAAAAAATGGCGATCTGGCGGTCGTAGTTGCCGCGGTATTTGGGGCCGGTCACGCCATGATTGGCGAGGAAGGTGGCCATACCGGAGCAATCCAGCACCACTTCGGCCTTGATGTCCTGCATCCCCCCGTCGGCCATGCGCACGCGCACCCCTCGAACGCCGCCATTGCCATTGGTCAACACCTCGGTCGCCTGGCCCTGCACCAGCTCCGCGCCGCGGGCGATGGCCTCCTCCAGCAGCATCTGATCGAACTTGCTGCGCCGCACCTGCCAGGTGAATTCCTCCACCAGCTTGCCGTCTTCGGTGCGCGCCATAACCGGGACAAACCAGGAATTTTTCGCGCCCGCGCCGTAAACGGTCAGGCCGCGTTTGATCGGGTGCTTATCTTTGAGCATCCGATCCTCCAACCCTAACTCCCGCACAATGGCACCGCACTCGCCGGTCATGGATTCCCCAATACGGTAGCGTGGGAAGGTCTCTTTTTCAATAATCACGGACTGAATGCCCAGCTCTCTCAAAAACATGGCACTGGCCGTGCCACCCGGCCCCCCTCCGACAATTGCAACTTGGGTTTTCATTTTACAACTCCTCTAAAAAGTTTTCTGGGGCGCGACCGTTCAAGATTCGACGACGAGATTGGTGATCTCGTCAATGGGAACGTCCGTCAACCCGCTCTTGAAAATGTGATCTTCAGAATTCTCGACCGCCTCGATATACTTTCGCATAGCATCCAGCACCGGGGCCTCGCTGCGGTCAAACACTTCACCCTGCAACAAGCGGAACACCTGCATCCGATATTTCGGCACCTGAATAAAATAGGTGAAGGTGTGCGGCAATTTGTAATACAGCCGGATAAACTCGTACCAGATTTCGACGCCCCGGCTCAATTTATCCGCGTAGGGTTGGAAAACCTCTTCGCGAAAATCATTGATCTCCAACGCGTGGACGATCTGCTCGGCTGCAAATTTGGCGCTGTGCAGCGCGATGCTGATGCCGGACGAAAAGATAGGGTCCACGAAGCGGGCCGAATCGCCTACCAGGAGAAAACCGTCACCCGTCACTTTTTTCATACTGTAACTGTAATCCGCCTCGGTGGTGAACTCATTGATCCGCACCGCGTTGCGCATTGCACGGGCAAGGTTCTTGCTGGTCTGGATTTGGGCATCAAAAAACGCCTCGATGTCTTGCAACGCGTCCTTCACATCCCTCTTCTCCATGACCACGCCAATCGAGGTGATCTCTTCGGTAATGGGAATCTGCCAGACCCACCCCCGCTTGATAGGCAAGAAATAAATGTGGATATAGTCCCCGGTTTCATCGTCGCGATCCACATGCTTATACCAGGCGTGGATGGCATACTGGTTGAAAAGCGGGTCTTTTTCCTTGAGTTTCAGATGGCGTCCCAGGAAGGTGTCCCGGCCGCTGGCATCCACCACGATTTTGCAGCGCAGATCGACTTCCTGGTCGCCGATGCGGACACGCACCCCACACGCCCGGCCATCCTCGAACAACGCCTGGGTCACGTTGACGCCCTGAACCACCTGGGAACCCAGCTTCTCGGCGTGCTTCAACAGGCACAGATCGAATTTACGACGGTCGATGTGGTAGCTATACGGCTGGTTCACACCTTCCACCGGAAATTCGTTGAACACGATGCTGACCACACTACGGCCATAGGGCGCGTGCCAGGCAGCGCCGTACTTATGCACGAACCCTTCACGTTCCATGGTCTCGGTAAAACCGATCTCGTTGAAAATGCGGGTGGTGTTGGTCACCAGGGATTCGCCCACGTGGTCACGGGGGTGGTTGGCCTTTTCGATAATCATATTGCTGATCCCGGCCTGGGAAAGATAGCACCCCAGCGTAGAACCCGCCGGGCCACCGCCAATGATAATTACGTCAGTCATACAAGCCTCCTCTTTGGTGGTTTGTTGGTGGTTTGGTTACTTGTTTGGATAGTTCTTGCCTGAACACTGAACACTGAACACTGAATACTGAATACTGAATACTGAATACTGAACACCCTACTCCCTACTGCCTTCGCGCCAGTTCCGTACGGTTGACTTTGCCGGTTGATGTTTTCGGAAGGGCATCCAAAAATTGGATGCTTTCAGGAACCATGTAGAGGGGGAGCTTCTGGCTGCAATAAGATTGCAACTCCTTGACGGAAAGGCCATTTTTCTCCAATGGCACCACGAAAGCCTTCAAACGGTTGCCGAGCAAGTCGTCCGGGATGGCGACCACCGCGGCTTCCTTGACACCCTCGAAGCCGTACAGTGCGGCCTCGATCTCGCCCAACTCAATCCGGTAGCCGCGGCTTTTGATCATGTGATCTCGCCGGCCGATGAAAATCCAGTTCACGCCGTCCTCATCCAGCATCACGATGTCACCGGTGCGATAAGCGGTCTCGTGGTAGTGCGGCTGCAAAGGATTGCGGACGAAGCCTCTGGCGGTCTTCTCCGGGTCGCCCCAATAGCCCTGAGCCACGCACGAACCGCGCACCCACAGTTCGCCTTCCACCCCCGGCGCGGTGATCCGCTGTCCGTGCTCGTCGAGGGCAAACACATCGATGTTTTCACACGCCTTGCCGATGGGCACCGGCTGGGTGCGCTGCGGGTCCAGATCGCCGGGCTGCACCTTGTAATAGGTACACACGTTGGTTTCGGTGGGGCCGTATAAATTGTAGAAATCGGCGTGGGGAATGGCCGCCACCAGCCCGCGCAGATATTTGATCGGGAACACCTCGCCCGCAAAGAGTACGATTCGCAAGCGGGACAGGTCGTGTTTCGCCAGCTTGCCATAGTTGACCATCATGGACAGGATCGAAGGCACCATGTAGGTCACGGTGACTTGCTCATCCTGCAACAGCCGTACCAGGTTCACCGGAAAAATCGAGGCGCGCTCCGGCACCAGCACCACGGTGGCGCCGGCTTTGATGGTCACGAAAATGTCGAACGTAGAAAGGTCGAAGTGGATGGGCGCGTGGCTGGTCACTCGATCATCGGGGGTGATCCCGAAGGTTTCGTAACACCAATTGATGAAGGTGAAGATGGTTCGATGGGAGATCATCACCCCTTTCGGGTCGCCGGTAGAGCCTGACGTGTACAAAATGTAGGCCAGATCGGTCTCGATGGTGCCATCATCCGGCAAGGGAGCGCCGTCCAGGGCGCGCACCTCCTGCCAGGGAGTCACCTGGACCCCGGCGGGGAGGGCGGCGTCGCCGTCATCGGTCATCACCACGTGTTCGATGGGGGTATCCAGTGCCAGGATGCCCTCCATCTGGGACAGTTTGTTGGAGGCCGTCAGCAGGACGCGCACGTCGCAATTGCGGGTGATGTACGCCAGACGCTTGGCCGGAGATTTGGGGTCCAGCGGCACATAAATCCCGCCAGCCTTCAATATCCCAAAGATACTGATCACCGAGGCGAACGACTTTTGGACGTAAATACCAACCCGGTCGCCGCGCTGCACCCCGGCAGCTTGCAGCGCGCGCGCCACCTGGTTGGTGAGGCGGTCCAGTTCGGCGTACGTGAGACTCTCGCCCTTGAAACGAAGGGCTTCGTTATCGGGATAGCGCTGCGCGCTTTCGATCAACAAATGGTGAAGCAAATAGGCCATAGCAGTACTCCCATCAGATCTGACAGGTCTTGAATTGGTGGGCAGAGTGGCAACCCGCGCCCCGCGCAGTTGCTGTGCGGCCCGGGATTACAACAGATTCTTCGGTCGCTGCGCTCCTTCAGAATGACATAAACTACGCACAGTTGCCGTGAGGCGCGGGATTACAACCCCATCCAGCGGGCGATGATCATGCGCTGGATGTCGGACGTGCCGGAGTAAAGCGTGCCGCCGATGGCATCCCGCAGATCACGCTCGACCTCGAACTCGGTCATGTAGCCGTACCCGCCGTGGATGCGGATAGCATCCAGGCTGGATTGGACGAAGCACTCGCTCAGGTACAGTTTGGCGAGCGCGGCATCCAGCACCGCGTTTTTGCCCGTCTTCTTGAGCCAGGCCACTTTGTAGAGCAACAGGCGAGCGGTTTCCAGGCGGACTTTCATGTCCGCGATGCGGTTGGCAACCGACTGAAACTTACCGATGGGTTTGCCAAACTGGCGGCGAGTGCGGGCATACTTGAGGCTGACTTCCAACTGGCGTTCCATGGCCCCGATGTGGCTGGCCAGGATGCTGCTCCGCTCCCATTCCATCGAGCTGCTGAAGATGCTCAAACCGGCCCCCTCCCGGCCCAGGCGGGCTTCTTCGGGCAAGAAACAATCCTGGAGGATCAATTCCCCCATCGGAGAGGTGCGCAAACCCATCTTGTCGATGTCCCGGCTGACACGGAAGCCAGGCGTCCCCTTCTCGACGATGAAGGCGGTGATGCCGCTCGCCCCTTTGGATGGATCGATGGTGGCGAAGACGACTGCCAGGTCGGCAAACGGCGCGTTGGTGACGAACATCTTGGTGCCGTTGAGCACATATCCCCCATCCACGCGCTCGGCACGGGTGCGCAGGCTGTAGGCATCCGAGCCGGAGTCCGGTTCGGACATGCCGTGCGCGCCCGTCAGCTCCCCACTGCACAGGCCGGGCAGGTATTTTCGTTTTTGCGCCTCCGTGCCAAACTGAAAGATGGGCATCTGAACGCTCCACAACTGGGCGTTCATGGCAAAGATCAGGCCATTGTCCCGGCAGCCGTAGCCCAGCCCCTCCATGACCAGCATGGTGGTCATAATATCGGCCTCCTGACCGCCATACTCCTCCGGGAACGGCAGCCCCAAAATACCCAGGTCTGCACACTTGCGCCAGTTTTCCAGCGAGATTTCACCGCGCTGGTCGCGTTCTACCAGGTCATCGTTCAGTTCCTTTTGCGCGAACTCGATGACCGATTTTTTGAATGCCAGTTGTTCTTCTGACCATGAAAAGTCCATTACAGCGTCTTTCTCCTTAAAAAATCCAATGCTGCGGTTGAAAACAATAAAGAGACGGTAGTGGTCACAAAGTAAGTGATGGCGGAGCAGGTTCGTTACATGCGTCACTTACTTACGCAGTTGGTAAACTCAAGTACGGGTTTGGTGTCATTGCGAGCACCTGCGTAAGTTCTGTCGGAATGACACACGCCCCCCTGTCATTCTGAGGGGCGTCAGCCCCGAAGAATCTGGAGCGCAGTGCCCGAAGAATCTGGGAGGCAGCGACCGTCGGGGCGACCGGCCGGTCGCCCCGACCATCAATAACCACGCACCGAACAACCGTCCTCCGTCCCCGGTCGTTC
>JALUWE010000239.1 GCA_027019845.1 Anaerolineales bacterium
GCTGGAACCTATCTCAAAATCGATTGCGCCCCTTCATGCGGCGTTGCAGGTCGCGCTCCGGTGCTCATTCAGCCCATCTGAACTCCGCTCCTCGCGCGACCCGCGCCTTGCCTGAGGGTCCGGAATCGATTTTGAGATAGGTTCTAGTCAGGAGCGCAAATCCGGAGGACGGGTTCATCAGGGGGTTCAACAGGAAACGGCAAGACAGACCCACTGTGCCGGTACCACGACGAACGGAACCGCCGCGTGATACCGGCAGCGAATGGAGGAGTTGATCGCAGGATCACTTGTGCATTGATTTTTTGAACACGCGATTGAGCTTTTCGTTCAGTTCATCAATGCGCGCACGGTTCTCGTCAATGGCGGCGCGGTTGCTGTCGGCCATATCCAGTGCCTGTTGGGCTTTGTTCAGCGCTTCGTCGGAGTTCTGTTTCGCCTGGTCAATGCCTCGTTGCGCGCGGGCAGCGGCGTTTGCAGCGGTATCGGCGGTTTGTTGCGCCGCCGCAGCGGAATCGCGTGCCTCGGTCGCGATCGCCTCGATTCGCTCTAATTCAGAGGCGGTCGAAGCGCAGCCAACCAGGGTTACCATCCCGACCGCAGCCAAGCCCGCCTTCGTCATTTGTGGAAGTGTCATTTTCACCATTGGCTCCCTTCTTACCGTAAAAGAGTTTCCTACACCAAGACTCGAGTGCAGACCGTACAATAACGCTTTGGCGAACAATTTCCAAGCCATTTCAGATATTTCTAACGCCCGTGCTGTGAAATCTGACACCGATTGACAACACTCTGGGGATGAAGTCTGCGATGGGTGTTTCAGAATAGAAAGCACCAATGGTATTGCCGGGTTCGTTCAAGACGCTGAAATCGCTTTAAAATTGGGGTTTCAGTTGCTACTATAGTTGAATATAAGCGGTAAGGGAGGAGCCTGCTTGCAATGACAGCATCGACCCTTGCATTGCGTGTTGCGGCAGACAGGGCGATGCGGAAACCGTTCATTTTCCCTGTCGTATCAAGCCCATGACCAGACAAACCTTTTGCTGTTGCGCCCTTGTGATCATTCTGCCGCTGTGGAGTACAGCCGTGTCGGCGGGCAATGCGGTGGCGGTCGACATCAATCTGAAACAGCGGACGCTGACCGTGATCGACGGTTCTTCCGTTGTGGCGAAGTTCGAAAACATCTCCATCGGCCGCGGCGGGGCGGCATTGCTGAGGACGCGCGGTGACGGGCGTACGCCGCTGGGTCAGTTCCGGATCCAATGGATCAATCCCAACAGTAAATATCATTTGTTTTTTGGTCTGGATTTTCCCAATTTTGAACATGCCGACCGGGCATGGCAGCGGCAGTTGATCGACACCGAGACGTACTGGCGGATTGTGCAGGCGTTGCGGCAGAACAAAACACCGCCTCAGGATACGCTTTTGGGCGGTTATATCGGGATTCATGGTCTGGGCGAAGGCGATGTCAAGGTTCACAGTCAGTTCAACTGGACCAACGGTTGCATTGCATTGACCAACCAGCAGATCGATACGCTGGCCCGCTGGGTGGACGTGGGGACCCGCGTGACCATCCATGATTGAAGGGTGTCCGCAGCTTCGAGATGCTGGCGATGTCGGGAAACCGGGGCTGGACACATCTCAAAACCGGGGCCGGACGCAGGTCGCATGACGAGAGCGGTTGACCTGGCCGCGGGCACGGGGGTACGGCCCGTAACGCTGCAAGGGCGGCCGTATCCATTTTGAGATCGGGCGGGAATACGACAGGGACGTGCGCTGAGCATGCCGGGGGGCATGATTCTGCGCGCCCCGGATGGCAGATCAACAGGACACAATCAACATGGACCTTCATCGCTCAGCGGTTTGTCGCACAGGAATTCCGGCGGGGCTTTCCTTTCTTCTTGTTTTAATACTGGTCACCGGCTGCATTCATCAGATACCCGTGTCGAAGGCGGTCGAGACACCGGTTGCCGGGCAGGAAGCGGCGGCCGCAGACTGCGTTCCCCGCCGCCAGTGGTTTGCGCCGGCCAGTGGTGCCGCCGTGACCTTCCCTGAACTGATCCGGGTGCTGAAAAAACAGGACGTGGTGCTGGTCGGTGAATACCACGACAATGCGGATCATCATCTCTGGCAGTTGCAGGTGATTGCGGCGTTGCATGCCGCCGGGGCCCCGGTGGTGATCGGCCTGGAAATGTTGCCGCGCAGCGCCCAGCCGGTATTGGACGAGTGGGTCGCTGGACATTTGTCGACGGACGAATTTCTTCGTCGCAGCCAGTGGCGGGAGTACTGGAATTTCGAACCTCAACTGTATCTGCCCATCCTGCAGTATGCCCGCATCAATGGCATTGCCCTGATCGCGTTGAATGTTGATCGGGACCTGGTGAGAAAAGTCCGCAAACAAGGGTGGGATGAAGTGCTGGAGGAAGAGCGTGAAGGCGTGAGCGACCCGGCGGCACCGCAGGCCGGCTATGTCGACGTGCTGGCGGAGAGCTTTGCCATGCACGGTTCCGGCCACGGCTCTGCCGCCATGGCCGCGCAGGGACAGGCAGAGATCCGCAACGACCCGGATTTCAGACGTTTTGTCGAATCGCAATTGTTGTGGGACCGGGCCATGGCCGAGGCCATCCGCATCCGCCTGCAACAGCCTTCTCCCGCGCTGGTGGTGGGGCTGATGGGCAGTGGTCATCT
>JALUWE010000240.1 GCA_027019845.1 Anaerolineales bacterium
AAGGTGCGGCACCGGATTGGTGCGGTTGGCCGCGTCCAGGAAGAGCACGCCGGGTTCGCCGTTGTGGTGTGCCTGGCGGACGATTTTGTCGAACAGTTCGCGGGCGCGGAGGCGTTTGTGGACTTTGATCGGGATGCCCGCGGCTTCGGCCTGTTCGAGCGTGCCCTGGAAGGTCTTGTATGCGGAGGTGTTCACATCGGGAAAGCGCAGCTCCCATTCCTCATCGTTGAGCACGGCGCGCATGAACGCGTCGGTGATGCCCACCGAGATGTTGAAGTTGGTGATGGCGTTCTCGTCGGTTTTGCAGGTGATGAACTCCTCGATGTCGGGGTGATCGACGCGCAGCACGCCCATGTTGGCGCCGCGCCTTGTTCCGCCCTGCGCGATCTCCCCAAAGGCGTGATCGTAGACGCGCAGGAACCCGACCGGGCCGGTGGCGCGGCCTGCGGAAGAGTTCACCAGGCTTTTTTTGGGGCGCAGGCGGGAGAATGCGAAGCCGTTGCCGCCGCCGGTTTGCTGGATCAGGGCCGCGTCGCGCAGGGTCTGGAAAAT
The DNA here is from genome assembly GCA_027019845.1 of Anaerolineales bacterium. Lineage (GTDB taxonomy): Bacteria > Chloroflexota > Anaerolineae > Anaerolineales > JABWBV01 > JALUWE01. Next base: position 553 of record JALUWE010000240.1, read on the forward strand.
CCCGGCGGGGTCGCGGCCCATGTCGTCCGCAATCGGAAGCACGAAGCAGGCTGCCAACTGCCCGAGGGGCGTGCCCGCGCCGGTGAAGGTGGGCGAGTTGGGAAAGAAGCGTTTGGAGATCAGCAAATCGTAATACTGCCGCGCACGTTGGAGCACGTCTTGCCCCCATTCTTTTTCCACATTCGCGACATGGTAGGCCACACGCCAGAAAGTTTCTTCGATGGTTTCAGCGGGTTTTCCATCCGGCCCCTTGCGCACATAACGCCGCACGAACACTTCCCTGGCGTTTTCGGTCAGGTTTGCCCGGGGCGCATTCTCGGGCAACGGCGGGGTTGGCAGCAGGCCATGTTCTGTGGCGGAAATGTCTCTCAGCATACAGGTTCTCCTTTCCTGGTGGGGTTTCTGCCATACAGAGACGCACAAACAACCGTGTCTCGCATGAGGCACAGGCACAATTGGAAAGCGCGGGTTTAGCCTTCTAGCAAACGGTCGATTTCATTGCGAAGCGAGCGCAGATCGTCCAATCCCAAATAAACAATCGCGTAGCGGATGTAGGCGATCTGGTCCAGCTCTTTCAAACCGGCGATCACCATATCCCCCACCACGCGCGACGAAACCTCAGCACGCCCCATGTTCTGTAAGGCGGCTTCGATTTCGCCCACCAGCCGGTCGATGTCCGCAGCGGAGACAGGCCGTTTGGCGCAGGCGATCCGTATCCCCCTGGCGAGTTTTTCGCGCTCGAATTCTTCCCGGGTGCCATCCTGCTTGATCAGCAAGGGGGTCGCCAGGATGGGGCGTTCGTAAGTGCTGAAGCGTTGTTGGCACTGAAGACACTCCCGCCGGCGGCGTATGCCGCCACGGGAATCGTGGCTGGTATCGACAACGCGTGATCGCTTTGATTGGCAGTGTGGGCAACGCATAAAGATATCAACTCACTACGAAAAAACATCCCCCAGATATGGGGGCTTCCCTGTTCTACACCCCACATATAGGACGCCGGGTGGCGTAATTCTAGCACGGTTGAGTTACATCCGCAACCATGATTCGCTTAAAACTTTACCCGCCGGAAGATATTTTAAGGAAACCGTAGGATAGCCGTAATAAAATGGTCAAATCACGGCAGCGAACCCCCTCGTCTGTCATGATTCTGTCACGTTTTGACCACAAACGCCAATCGGGCGGCAAAACATAACCGCCCGATTGGCGACTCTCTGCCGCGAAAGCAGAAGCAGAGAGGCAGGGAAAGCAAGGGAGCGATGCGTTTTTACCGACCGCGCTTACGCAGGAACGTCGGGATGTCCAGGTCTTCGGTATTGAAAGTGCGCGGCCGGAACTCCGAGGGGGCGGGTTTTGCCGCTGGTCTGCCCGCCTCGCTGGGCGCGGAGACCTCAACCTCTTGCGTGCTGCGCGTGACGGTCGGGCGTTCAAAAAGCGGGCGCGGCATTCCATGACGTTCGAACCCGGTAGCGATGACGGTGACCCGCAATTCATCGTCCATGTTGGGGTCCACCACCGCGCCGAAGATCAGGTTGACGTCCGGGTGCGCGGTCTCTTTGATGATGGCCGCCGCCTGATTGACCTCGAACAGCGTCAGGTCTGGGCCGCCGGTGACGTTGAACAGGATGCCCCTGGCGCCGTCGATGGTGATGTCCAGCAACTGGCTGGAGATGGCCTGTTCCGCCGCGATGCGGGCGCGGTCCTCACCGCTGCCGTGGCCGATGGCCATCAACGCAGCCCCGCCCTCGGACATGATGGTCTTGACATCCGCAAAGTCCAGGTTGATCAGGCCGGGCACGGTGATTAGCTCGGAGATGCCCTGGATGCCCTGGCGGAGGACATCGTCCGCGACACCAAAGGCTTGCTGCAGGCTGGCGCGCTTATCCACGATTTGCAGCAGCCGGTCATTGGGGATGACGATCAGGGTGTCCACTTCTTCCTTGAGGTTGTTGATGCCCTCTTCGGCAGCCTGGATACGCCGGGAGCCTTCGAACGTGAAGGGGCGTGTCACCACACCAATGGTCAGCGCGCCGACATCCCGCGCGATTTGGGAGACAATTGGGCTGGCGCCGGTGCCTGTGCCGCCGCCGATACCGGCGGTGATGAATACCATGTCCGAGCCTT
>JALUWE010000241.1 GCA_027019845.1 Anaerolineales bacterium
GCGCGGCGTTTTTGCTGGGCGCGCAGCAACTCTGCCGGGAGCGCGGCGCGCTGCTGATCATCGACGAGGTGCAGACCGGTTTCGGGCGCACCGGCAGGATGTTCGCGCTGGAGCATCACGGTTTGCAGCCCGATCTGTGTACGTTGGCGAAGTCGATGGGGGGTGGTGTGCCGTTGGGCGCGGTGCTGATCGGCGAGCGCGTCGGCAAGCTGCCGCCCGGCATTCACGGCTCCACGTTCGGAGGCAACCCGCTGTCCGCGGCCGCGGGGCTGGCCGCGTTGGAGGTGCTGGTCGAAGAGGACCTGCCCGGACGGGCCGCGGAACTGGGCGCGTACCTGATCGAGCGGCTGAGCGGCCTGGAGTCGCCGCTGGTGCGCGAGGTGCGCGGGATGGGGTTGATGATCGGGATCGAGATCAGGAAAAAAGTGGCCCCCTATTTGCAGGCGTTGGCCGGGCGCGGGGTGCTGGCTCTTCCCGCGGGGATGACCGTCATCCGCCTGCTGCCGCCGCTGGTGATCACCCGCGAGCAAGTCGATCAGGTGGTGGAGGCGCTGGCAGAGGTGCTGGGGTAGTTTCCCGGTAACTGCTCAGGCCAACCACTCGATGGCAATGATGGCTTCTACTGCGCGGAATTCCGGATCGCCGGTCAACAAGGTGGCGTTTCGTTCGCGGGTGAGTGCCACCGCGAAAGCATCGGCATACGAAATCGGATAGCGGGCTTTCAAATGTGCGGCTGCCAGGACGCGCTCGCGCGTCGCTTCTGCAATGCGCAAGGGGCTGGTTTCGAGTAAGGCCAACGCATGACGGGCTTTTTCACTCCCCTGCCGGCGCTCGACAATGTACAGGAATTCGCCCAGATTGATCCGGCTGAGGTAGACTTCGATCTCTTCTTGCGATGCCCGGCGCAACAATTCGAACACTCGATCCGCCCCGGTTTCATCCTGGAAGTACGCCAACAGAGCGTATGTGTCCAGCACAAAGCGACTCACCGCGAGGCACCTCCCCTGCGTTCGATCTTTTCTTGCTCATGGGCACGCTCGCGCCGTCGTTCGGCCAGCAATTCTTGGGTCAGCGACCTGTCGCCTTTCAAAAAACCTCGCATCGCGGCCAACGGGTCCTCGGGGAGCGGCACTAACGAGACCACACCGCCGTATTCCACGATGGCAACTTTGGTGCCTGGCTGCATTCCGTAGCGATCACGAATCTCGCGCGGGATGACAACCCATCCTTTTTGGGAAACAATTGCTGTTTTCATCAACGTTCCTCACCAAACCTGTTATACATTTTCACGAAAAGTATAACCTAGTCTTATTTTGTTGTCAAAAACTATGCCTGAGTCAAAACATACCACCCTGATCGAACTGGTGAAACACTACAGCCCTTCGGGGGAGGAGGCCGGCGCGGTGGCGTGGCTGGTGGCGCGGATGGAAGCCCTGGGGTATGAGCGCGCCTTCCGGGATGCGGCCGGGAACGCGGTGGGGGTGATCGGGGCGGGGCCGCGGCAGGTGGTGTTGCTGGGGCACATCGACACCGTGCCGGGGGAGATTGCGGTGCGCGTGGAGGGGGAGAGGCTGTATGGCCGCGGCGCGGTGGACGCCAAGGGGCCGCTGGCCTGTTTCGTGGACGCGGCCGCGCGGCTGGGCGCGGTCGCGGGCTGGCAGTGGGTGGTGATCGCCGCGGTCGAGGAGGAGCGCAACTCCGAGGGGGCGCGTTTCGTGCGTGACCAGTACCGCCCGGATTTCCTGATCGTGGGCGAGCCGAGCGGCTGGCAGCGCGTCACGCTGGGTTACAAGGGTTCGCTGACCGCGCGGGTGGAGGTGCGCCGCGCCGGCGCGCACGCCGCGGGGGGCCAGGCCAGTGCGTGCGACGCGGCCATCCAGGTGTGGGACCGGGTACGCGCTTTTGCCCGCCAGTTCAACCACGACCGGGAGCGGGTGTTCGATCAGGTGTCCCCCTCGCTGCTGGGGATGGAATCCGGCGGGGATGGGTTCGAGGACTGGGCGCGGCTGACGATCGGGACGCGGCTGCCGGTCGGGTTGTCGCCCCAGGAATGGTTGGATGCGTTGCAGGGGATGTGTGCCCGCGAGCAGGCGGTCTGCACGCCGCTGGGGTTCCCCATTCCGGCGTACCGCGCGGCGAAGAACACACCGCTGGTGCGCGCTTTTTTGAAGGCCATCCGCAAACAGGGGGGCAAGCCGGGTTTCGTGGTCAAGACTGGCACCGCGGACCTGAACATCCTGGCGCCCGCGTGGGGCTGCCCCGCGCTGGTGTACGGGCCTGGCGATGCCGCGCTGGACCACACACCGGACGAGCACATTTCGCTGCCGGAATACGAGCGGGCTGTTATCGTTCTGGCCGAGGCGTTGCGGCTGCTCACGCGATAGTGCCCGGCGGATCGATGATCCCGTAAGCTTTTCGTAACCTTTTCATAAGCCCTTCGTAATCTCTCCAAACTACCATACGGAACATCAATCCAACTGCAAACGCGGCCCCGCGTTTGCGCCAACAATCATTTGGAGGTACAAAATGTTCCGTAAACCTGTATTACTCGTGCTCGTTGTGCTCGCTCTGTTCGCGGTGGCGTGCAACCCAGGCCCTCAGGCCACTACCGCGCCACAACCCGCGGCCACCGAGGCCATGGAGGACAACGACAACATGCAAGAGGGCCAGGACGAGGCGATGAACGACAATGGGGACGAGATGATGGAAGACGATGAGATGATGAACGACAACGGGGACGAGATGATGGAAGACGACGAGATGATGGACAACGGGGACGAGATGATGGAAGACGACGAGATGATGAACGAGAACGGGGACGGGATGATGGAAGACGAGGCGATGAACGACAATGGGGATGAGATGATGGAAGACGATGAGATGATGGAGGAGGGGATGATGGAAACCACCACCTTCGTCATCCGCATCGAAAACGTCGCGCCCGCGGACGGGCTGACGGTTCTGGCTCCGGGCGCATGGGAGCTGAACGATCATCCGCTGGCCTTCTTCACCCCAGGCGAGCCGGACCGCGGGCAAGGGCTGGAAGCGCTGGCCGAAGACGGCAACCCCACCGTTCTGGTCAGCACCATCGACGGGATGATGGCCGGTGACATGGGCAGCTTCGCCATCGGCGTGTTCGATACCCCGGTCGGTGCGGACGCGCCCGGTCCGGCCGGCCCAGGCAGCGCGTATGAGTTCACGGTCGAGGCCTATCCCGGCCAATACCTGACCTTCGCCACCATGTTCGTACACTCCAACGACTGGTTCTTCTCCCCCGGCCCCGACGGGATCGCGTTGTTCGACGCGGACGGCAACCCGATCAGCGGCGATGTGAGCGACCAAATCTTCCTGTGGGACGCGGGCACCGAGGTCGATCAGCCCCCCGGCGAGGGCGCAGACCAGGCCCCACGCCAGGCCGGACCCAACACCGGGGAGGCCGAGAACGGCGTGGTCGAGATGGTGGTTGAGTTCCAGGACTACGCCATCCGGGTGACGATTACCCCGCAGCAGTGAGGCGGTGTTCAGTATTCAGTGTTCAGTATTCAGTGTTCAGTATTCAGTATTCAGTATTCAGTTTTCGGTTTTCGGTAACAGACAGGACTTACGTTGGGAACTGTGAGCACCTGTCATTCTGAGAGAGCGAGGCCTTTCCTGTCACTCTGAGGGAGCGCAGCAACCGTCGGGGCGACCGGCCGGTCGCCCCGACCATCAATAACCACGCGGCGAACAACCGTCCCCGTCCCCGGTCGTCCGTCTCCAGCTGTAACAGGTACACAGGCAGGCCGCTTGTGTACCTGTTTTGTTGTGTGGAATCGGAGCTGAATCGCTGAGGGTGCCGGGTGCGCTGAACGCCGCACATCACACGTAAACAGGTAGACAGGGTAGACAGGGGAAACAGGTAGACAGGGTAGACAGGGGAAACAGGTAGACAGGGTAGACGAGGGGAACAGGGAAACACCCCGCACGGTCGGAACGCTGAAGGTACTGAGGGCACTGAACTGACAACTGAACACTGAAAAATTACGCATTATAATTTGCGCTAGCGCAAAGACAGATGAGAAATAAATGAGTTTAATTGTAACAGAATTCACAATAGGTGTTGGAGCCGCAAACCGTGTACCCCGAACGTCATCGAGGTGAACCATGAAACTTCCTCTCGCCATCGCTACCCTGGCCATCCTGGTCGTGATCGGGACCGGCATGTACGTCTCCGACTTCACCACCTACCTGGGAGACGACCCCACCGCGTGCAACAACTGCCACGTGATGGACGCGGCCTACGAAGGCTGGTTTCACGCGCCGCACAAGCAATGGGCGACCTGTAACGACTGCCACACCCCCTCCGACCCAATCCCCAAATACCTGACCAAAGCGCGCTCCGGCTTCAGTCACGTTTCCGCCTTCACGCTGGGAGACATCCCGGACGCCATCCGGGCCAGCGACAACACCAAACAGATCGTGCAGCAGAACTGTATCCGCTGCCACGCCGAAACCGTGAGCGACCTGGCCATCGGCCAGCCCACGAACACCGAACGCTATTGCACCGAATGCCACCGCGACGTGGCGCATGGTGAACGCGGGGTGTCCATCCTGCCATACAAAGACACCACCGGGCGATAGCACATCACCCATTTCATCCATCGAGGAGACACCGCCTATGAACAAAAAAGTGTCCACCACCGCCATCCTGACCGGGATCATCCTGATCCTGGCCGCCGCGCTGGTGATGGTATTGGCCTACCTGGGCAACCAGCGACCGGCTGCCCGCGGCATCGAACCGCTGGTCACCATCGCCCCCATGGAACCGGACTCCAGCAAGTGGGGGCTGAACTTCCCCAACCAGTTCGACACCCTCATGCTGACCGAATCCAACAACACCCGCACCAACTACGGCGGCTCCGAGCCGTACTCCAAACTGGAGGCCAACCCCCGGCTGGTGCGCCTGTTCGCAGGATACGGCTTCAGCAAAGATTACAACGAGGAGCGCGGGCACGCCAACAGCCTGACCGACGTGCGCGAAACCTTACGCGTCAGCGAGAAAACCCCCGGCACCTGCTACTCCTGCAAAGCCGCCACCAACCCCAAACTGTGGAACGAGATGGGCATGGAAGCCTTCGACGCCACCCCGTTCATGGAACTGGGCAAACGCATCGACGACCCCATCGGCTGCGCCAACTGCCACGAGGCCGGCACCATGCGCCTGATCGTCACCAACCCCGCGCTGGACAACGCCCTCAAAGCGCAAGGCATCAACTGGGAAGACCTCTCCCGCCAGGAAATGCGCACCGTGGTTTGCGCCAACTGCCATGTCGAATACTACTTCGCCGGGGAGAACAAACTGCTGGTCTTCCCCTGGTCGGGCGGCACCACAGTAGACGCCATCTCCGACTACTACGCGGAACTGGACTTCAAAGACTGGCAGCACGCCGAATCCGGCGCGCCGATGATCAAAATCCAGCACCCGGAATACGAATTCTACACCGCCGGCAGCACACACTACAACGCAGGGGTAGCCTGCGCAGACTGCCACATGCCCTACACACGAGACGGCGCGGCCAAATTCTCCACCCACGACGTCAAAAGCCCGCTGCTCAACCCCGAACAATCTTGCGGCGCGTGCCACACCGACGTGGACTACGCGGTCACGCGCGTCAAAATCATCCAGGACACAGTAGCCAACACCATGCAGACCACCGAGGAAGCCCTGATCGCGGCCATCGACGCCATCGTGGCCGCGGCAGACACACCCGGTGTAGACGAAACCCTGCTGGCCGAAGCGCGGCGGCTGCACCGCGAAGCCCAATTACGCTGGGACTTCATCGCCGCGGAGAACAGCATGGGTTTCCACAACCCCGAAGAGGCCCTGCGCATCCTGGCCGACGCCATCGACCTGGCCTACCAGGCCCAACTCAAAGCCGCCGAGGCAGCAGGCAGCGTGTTGAGCGTAGAAACCAGCAGCCAATAGCCCACCGGCATCCAACACCGCAGCGCGTTACAGACCCCAGGGATTCCGGAGCACCCCTGGGGTCTTCGTCCAGGCATAGACATCCGCCTCCAAATCAAGTAAAACCAGGGGGATGGACAGAAAAACGCTCACCAGCCTGTTGATCCTCGCGGCGATATTCGTGGGGGTCCAACTGAACCGGACCGGGGGGCGCGCCGCCAACCGGGACACGCCCCCCATCGTCCTCCTCCCCGCGGGCGCCATCCATACCCCAGCCGGGCAGGGGGACGCGCCCCCGGCGTGCGAATTCACCCCCGCGCCGGCTGCTCAAACCCGGCCATCCACCGCGCCCCCCGCGCTGGCCGCGCCCCGACCGGTCTACACCACCCGCGGCGCGCTGCACATCGCCCAATGGCTGCCCGGCAACCGGCGCCTGCTGCTGGCCCGCGACCTGCCCGGCACCAACCGCCAGGCCATCGAAACCCTCGACCCCTTCAGCGGCCAGGTCGTGTCCTACGGCGAGCGCAACTACACCAACAGCCCCCCACGCTGGCATCCCGGCCAGCAAGCCGCGCTGTACCTGGATTGGGCCTACACAGGCGCAAACGGCCGCGTGGCATACCGCCTCCTCCAAAACACACAAACCCTGATCGAAAACCTGCCCTCCCCCGCGTTCGCCCTCACCAATCGGGGAGAGCTGCTTCTCGCCGCCCCCCAAAACCCCGGCGACCGCCTCGCACCCCGCCCGTACAGCGACCAACTTCTCCACTACGGCTCTGGAGAGGCCCTCCTGACCGAGAAGAAGGCCGCCTGCCGCCTGGAGGTCTCCCCACAGCCCGAACGCGGGCAGCCGGACGGCGTGCTCGACGCCCGCTGGAGTCCCGCTGGCCGTTTCCTGGCACTGATCACCAGCCGCTCCGCGGGCAGCGGGATAGTGCTGGCCTCCGAACTCATCGTGTTCGACCTCCAGGCCGGAACCGTGCGCCGGATTTCCACGCTGCCCGCAATAGTCACCGACATCGCCTGGGGGCCGCAGGGCCGCTGGTTGGCCGTGCTGGGGGTAGAGCGCCTCAGCGATCAAGGGTATGAACGCGGCGCGCTGTTCCTGGTGGAGGCGGAGAGCGGGGCTGTGATGCGCGCGGGGCCGGGCCTCGCGCTGGGGGGCGGCGCGTGGGGGATGCAGTTGGCCTGGTCCGGGGATGGGAACACCCTGGCGGTGGGCTGCCCCACCCCCCGCCGGGGCCGGGTCTGCTTGATCGAGGTGGGGCCGTGATCGGGCGCAGGGTCCTGGCCGGGGCCGGCGGCCTGCTGCTGCCCGCGGTGTTGATCTTGCTGTGGTTTGGCATGGCCCGCGGGCAGGGAGTGGCAGCGCGGCCCGAAGCCCCGCTGCCCGGCGGCGATCCGTTCACCCCGCCGCTGTCGATCACGGTCGAGATGTACCGCCTGACAGCCAGCGGCGCGCAACGCCTGCCCCTCACCATGTGCTCGGCGGACGACACCGCGTTCGGCTGCACCGCGTTTTGCAGCGAGTCCGGCTACGGCTGCCCCGGCGATGCGATCTTTCCTTACCCCTACCTGACGGGCACGATCACGGTCGGGGTGGAGACGGATTACCTGCTGGATGTGGTGCCGCGCGAGATGGGGCCGTGGTATGACCCGGTTGCGCTGGAAGCCCAGGCCGTGGCCGCGCGCTCGTTTGCCTTTTATTACACCGCCTCTCCGCCCACGCTGCTGCCCTACAACAATTCCGCCAGCTTCCAGGCCTTCATCCCGCGCACTTTCGAGCGCCAGTTCCCGGAAAACTACCCCAACGACGAGGATTTTCAATGGGACGACCCCTGTGGCGCGCAATACGAGCAGTTGAACAGCGCTCAGCAACTGGTGTGCGATGCCTTACGCGAGTTCGCGTATCTGTCCTATGGCGACCAGTCCCCGTTACGAGCGCAGTTCTCGGCGGACGCGTACGGGCAAACCGTGGACGGCTCCACTGCCGGACTGGAGGCGGTGCCAGACCCGATCAGCACGGCCTGCGACGCGGACAACCTCGGCCACGGGCGCGGCATGAGCCAGGAGGGGGCCAGCCGCTGGGCGCGCGGTAACGAATGTTCGTATCCCGGCGCGCCCGTGGTGGGCGACAACCCCCCAGGAGGTGCGTGGAGCGTGGCCTGGCAGCGTGACCAGATTCTGGCGCACTACTACACCGGCATACACCTGCGCGGCCCGGACGGGGAACAGCTCACGCCCGATTACCGCTGGAACCCGCTGGCGGTGGATTGGGGTGTGCCCGGCAACCAGCCGCCGGTTTTCTCCTATCCCCTGAGCATTCCCATCACGATCTGGGTGCAGAACACGGGCACCACCACCTGGCTGACCGGCACGGTCGGGATGGTGCAGGTGTGGAAACCGGCCAATCCGACCGGAACGCTGACCGGCACGTTCCGCACGGCCATCACGCTGACCCGTTGGATGACGCCGGGCGGCTCCGCACAGGTTCCGCTCACGCTAACCACCGGGATGCTGCCCGCACCCGGCGTGTACACGCTGACCATCGATCTGGCCGTTGCGGATGGCAGCGGGGGATGGCTGTTATTCAGCCAGGCGGAGCCGGCGCGCCCGTGGTTCCCGCTTTCGATGGTCGTGGGGGTGGATGCCGCGCCGGTCAGGCTGTATTTGCCGCTGGTGGGGCACGACCCGTAAAAATTGAGTATACTACCCCCATCCGATGACAGACTTCACCCCGGTTGCCGAGGCCTTTTCCCGCAAGGCCAAAGTGTACGACGCGTTTGGGCAAGATCACCCGAACCTGGCGCGGATGCGCGCCCGCGTGCGCCAGCACCTCATGCGCCTGAGGCCGCCCCCCGCGCGGCTGCTGGAACTCAACGCCGGCACCGGCGCGGACGCGGTGTACTTCGCCCAACAGGGCTACCGCGTGCTGGCAACCGACATCTCGCCGGGGATGGTGGCGGAGATCAGAGCGAAGATCGAGAAGCGAGAATCGAGATTAGAGATTAGAGAATCGAGATTAGAGATTAGAGAATCGGGAATCGGGGATCGGCTTTCTGTGCAGCAGCTTTCTTTTACCGATCTCGACCGGCTCGATGATGGCCCGTTCGACGTGGTGTTCTCCAACATGGGCGGGCTGAACTGCATTCCCGACCTGGCCGCGGTCACCCGGCACCTGCCGGGGTTGCTGGCCCCCGGCGGGGTCGTCACCTTCGTGATCATGCCGCCCATCTGCCCGTGGGAGTGGACCGCGGTCCTGCGCGGGGATTTTCGCACCGCGTTCCGCCGCCTGAAGCCGGGGGGCGTGCTTGCCAACGTGGAGGGGGTGCGCTTCCGCACCTGGTATTTCACCCCCCGGCAGGCCAGGCGCGCCTTCGGCCCCGGCTTCCGCACAGCCCGGCTGGAGGCCCTCTCGCTGTTCACCCCGCCTGCGGACCGCAAGCACTTCGCCCACCGCTTCCCGCGGCTATACCGCGCCCTGGCCTGGCTCGACGACCGGCTCGCGCCGCGTTTCCCCTTCAATCATTGGGGGGATTTTTTCGTGCTTTCCATGCGGTTTGAGGGTGTCGAGTGATAGCCGCAGGGGGCTTGGGAAAATTCGGGGAATTCAATATGGGTTCCGTTGATTACGGCAATAATTCGGTCTCGTACGTGACATCGATGGAAGAATTGGCGGGATCGTTGAGGTCCAGGTACATGCCTGTCACTACCAGATAGCCGTAATTTCCGCTGCCGGTTTTGTAACACACGACATCGTTCGGTGCGATAGCGACTGCTGTGAACGTAGGCCCGCTGTCGATTTCGCTCTGGCAGTAGGTTACACTGGCTTGTAGGCCAATGACCAATTCCGAACCCCAAACGCTCAACAGTTGGGCGCCGTCGCCGGTGGTGTAGCTGAAAAGCACATCATCGCCATTTCCGTCGCCCAGATCGAGGCTGTAATTGTTCAACAACTGGCCCGACCCCATAGCGAAGGTGGTGCTGGGTTCGACCAGGATTTGTACCGAGGCGCTGACCTGGGTTGGGTTGTCACAGGGGCCGCCGTATGCTGTCAAGGTGTGTGTCCATGCCTGGTATACATTGTCTGCCGGTGCGTTGTAGGCGATGCTGCCGACAGCATCCACACCGAAGCCGTCGAGCAACACGCCGCAATCGGCGTCACTCACATCCCATTGCAAGGTGTACGGATCGCCCGGGGCGAGAGCATCGACAGGGCCAGTGAAGTAATTGATGGTGGGTATGGGGTAGATTTGGGTTTGGCATTCCTTGACATCCACATAGAAGATCGCGCTGGTGGTGGTCTGCCCTTGTAAGTCGACAACTTCGATGGTTCCTTCCAGCCAGCCGTCGCCGGTCATCTGGCCGAACAGATCGTTGGCAACCGGGAGATCGGCAGCGTAATCGCCGAGGCCGAGCTGGTACATGGTGGCCGCATAACTGTAGGAGGCGACGAGCATGTTACCCTGGCCGTAGTCGTAGCGTACGGTGGCCGAACCGATCTGGTCCAGCGGATCGATGGTGGCCTGCACCTGCACAACGGTGGGTTCCCCTGCGGTACACAGGCCGTAGTACACCGGATTGGGGTTGGCCTGCACGTTACTGATCGAAATCGAGGGTGCGGCGGGAGGCGGGGGCGGTTGGCCGACCGCAGTACACGTGTAGATGCGTACCTCTTTCGCGCCCGCGCTAGAGACCACTTTTCCGTTTTTATCCACCAGGTAGACTGTGATGTACACCGAGCCATCACCCCCGTTCAAAAAGCCGTCGGCTTCTGGGTCCACCTGAATGCTGGCTGTATAGTCCCCGATGCCTTGCTGCCGCGCCATAGGGACGACAAACACCTGATTGCTCCCGCTGTAAGTGTAATTGATCTCTGCTCTGGCGATCAAATCGATGTCGTTGACGCTTACCATCACTTCGACTGTGGTGGGTTCGTTCCCTGAACACCCGTTGTAATACACCGGATCGGGGAAGATATCCACATATTGGATGGTCAGGTTGCTGGAGGTCGAAGGCGACAGGGTAGCTATGATGCCCGGGGTTGGCGGAGGAGGCGTGTCTGCTTGTTGGGGTACAACGCCGGTGGGCGTGCTCTCTGCTACCGAGGCCTGACCTCCGACACACACCTTCACCGTGACGAACGCTACCCCTTCCAATGGTTCAGTTTGGGTGTTACCGGCGGTATCGATGGCATACACCTGATAGGCCAATGAGCCGTCCTCCCCGCCCAGCACACCTGCTGCTTCCGCGCCCGCGTTAATCGTGCCGGTGTACTTTCCATTTCCGGCAAACGCAAGCGGGAGTTGGCGCCATTCTCCGCTCGCCTGACCGCCAATGTAGCGATACTGGAGACCAATGGCTGCAATCTCTCCTGAATCGTCCACCGCGTCCAGAGAAACGGTAAGGTTGGTGGGGCCGCAGGTTGGTTCGTTGTAGTACACGGTTTGTGCCGAGAGAGTCAGGTTGCTGATCACCGGCGGGGTGGTGTCCGCGGCCTCTTGCGCCGGCGTATCGGTAGGAGACGCATTCACCGCGCCCAACCCGCACGCGATGTTCAACAATCCCAACAGCACAACGAAGATAAAAAGATGGCGATTTTTGTTCATGGAATTGATTCCTCCAGACAAACAAAAAATTATTAACGTTATACAGAGTGTTTTGAGATCCTTTTGAACCCGAAGTTTGTATAATTGCATATCAAAGCCGGATTCTACCGGCACAGGGCGAGATTGATGGCGGGCCAGGTAGGCCAACAACTCGAACTGCAAAGGAGAGACCGCCACCGGCTGCCCGTTTACCGCCACGGTCTTCGAGAGCAAACACAGCCTCAGCGCTCCACAAACAAACTGTTCAGGCGAGCGATCAAGATCCTCTTCCGTCGATACCGCTGCCATAAAGAGACTCCAGGACCAGATCAAAAACCAACAACCTGTCAACAACCCCCTGAGAGGAGCGGTTTCATTGTACTGACGATTTCACCGAATGTCAAACCTCCCCCCCTCTGGTACAATGACCACCCCAAACCCCGAATTCCCAGCTCCCTCCCTATCCC
>JALUWE010000242.1 GCA_027019845.1 Anaerolineales bacterium
TCGCGTCAGTCTGAGCGGCAGCGAAGAATCTTAGCGATGGTGGGGGAGATGGAGGTGGATGACGGGGGACGGTTGTTCGGCGCGTGGTTATTGGTGGTCGGGGCGACCGGCCGGTCGCCCCGACGCTCGCTGCGCTCCGGATTCTTCGCTCGCTGCGCTCCGGATTCTTCGGTCGCTGCGCTCCGGATTCTTCGCTCGCTGCGCTCCGGATTCTTCGCTCGCTGCGCTCCGGATTCTTCGGTCGCTGCGCTCCCTCAGAATGACAAGAGGGGCGTGTAGCATTCCGATAGAGCTTACGCAGGGGTCCCGAATGACAACAAAACCCGCGCTCGAATTCGCCACTGCGTAAGTAAGTGATGAATTAACGAACCTATCCCGCCATCACTTACTCCATGACCACTACCCGATTTATTAGCGTATAATGTGAAAAAGCCCGATTTTTTGTTGATAAGGAGAAACTCATGGCAGCAGAAAAAGAACTGATGATCGCAAACGCAATCGTTTTGCAAGCGCTAACCGCCATGGAAGAGGTGATGGGTAAAAAAGGCCTGCACGCCGTCTTGCGCGCCTCCGGCCTGGAGAAGTTCATCGATAACTACCCGCCCAACAACCTCGAACCCGCGGTCTCGTTTTCGGATTATTCCCGTCTCAATCAGGCCATCGAAGATTTTTATGGCCGCGGGGGGCGCGGCATCCTCAAACGCATTGGCCGGGCCTCCTTTCAATATGGCGTGCGAGAGCAGCCCACGCTGTTGGGAATCGTGGGTGTGGCCCTCAAAATGATGCCCAAACGCCAGAAAGTCAAATTCATCCTCAATAGCATCGGCAACGCGCTCAAAAAAGCGCACCCGAACACGGATTTTTGGGTGGATGACCGCGGCCCGAACATTGCCTACTGCGCCCGGGAGTGCTCCCTCTGCCATGGCCGAAAAAGCGACAAACCAGCCGGGCACTTGCTGGTCGGGTCGTTGAGCGAAGCCGTCCAATGGGCCACCGGCGAAGACCTGCCCGTGCGCGAGACGTTATGCATCGCAAAAGGCGACCCCTATGGGCGGTGGGAGGTGGAAGTGGGCGGATGAAAACAATCGAGAAACTGCGATCTACTGGGTATAATTAACAACAGTACTTACACCCTCCCGAAAAGAGCACGCACACCTCCGTCTTATGCCCGTTCGCCAATCTACCCAGGCCATCTCATGTCCAAACTGCTGAACACCCTCGCCAGCTACGTTCCCCACCTGATATTGCAGCGATTGGCTAAAAACCCGGCCCCCATCTCCAAACCGACACTCGAAGAGTTCCCCGCTGCCGTGATGTATGCGGACATCACAGGTTTCACCGCGTTAACAGAAAAGCTGGAAGAGCTGCCCCACGCGGATCAGGGCGCAGGGGCCGAGGCGGTCACCCAAATGGTGAACGCATACTTCGATGAGCTGATCAATACAATTGACTCCCACGGGGGTGACGTGGTCAAATTCACCGGGGACGGCTTGCTGGTGTTATGGCCGTGTTCCCCCGGCCCGAGCACCCAGGAGAAGATGGCCGGTCTGCAGGCCGTAGTGCGCAGGGCGGCATACTGCGGCCTGCAAATGCAAAAGAGGCTGCACAATTATCGCACCGCGGACGGCACCCCTCTGTCTATGCGCATCGGCATTGGCGCGGGAGAGGTTTTTCTCATCCACCTGGGGGGGGTTTTCAATCGCTGGGAATTCCTGGTTGCCGGAGACCCCATTATCCAGACCAGTGCAGCGGAGAAAAAGGCCCAACCCGGGCAGGTGATGCTTTCCCCCCAAGCCTACGAACTGATCCGCCTCTATTGCCAGGGAACGCCGCAACCCTTCCCACATGCAGGCACGTCAGAACACGGTCTGCTGCTGGAAGAACTCAACGACCCGCTCCCCCCCCAACCGCTCCCTGCCGTGGACCTCACCCCCGAGCTGGAGGGCGCGTTGCGGCCTTACATCCCTGCCGCCATCCTGACCAAACTGGACGCCGGACAATCCGACTGGTTGTCGGAACTGCGCCGCCTGACCGTGTTGTTCATCAACCTGCCGGAACTGGACCACACCAACAACCGCGCCCTGGAACGCGCACAAACCGTAGTGCGCGCCATTCAAAAAGCCATCTACCGCGAGGAAGGCAGTCTGAACAAATTGGCCGTGGACGATAAGGGCGCCATGGTGGTAGCCGCCATGGGGCTGCCGCCCCTCTCCCATGCAGACGATCCGGAGCGTGGCGCGCGTGCTGCCTTAGCCGTCGCAAACACCCTCAAAGAGATGGGCATTCGGGTCTCCATTGGCGTCGCCACCGGCCAAACGTTTTGCGGCGCCATTGGCAGCGCGCACCGGCGTGAGTACACCATGATGGGCGACCCGGTCAACCTGGCCGCCCGACTGATGCAGGCCGCACAAGACCCCGCGACACAGCTGAACCGCCGGGCCGGGCTGGTGCTCTGCGACCTGAACACGTTTTCGGACGCCAGCACCGCGCTGACGTTCGAGGCCATTCGCCCGATCACCGTGAAGGGCAAACGTCAGCCCGTGCCGGTGTACCAGCCCATCCGCATCCGTTCCCGCCCCACCGAAACGCACGACGAATGGGCGCGCACCCTGGTCGGGCGCAAAGAGGAACGCTTCTCCATCGCCGAGCAGCTCCAGGAACTGCAACGCGGCGGCACAGGCGCCGTATTCGTCATCGAAGGCGAAATCGGTATCGGAAAATCGCGGCTGGCCGAAGAGGTAGTCGAACAGGCCAAGGCACTGGGAATCACCACCTATGTGGGCATCGCAGACGTGATCGAACGCGACAACCCCTACCACGCCTGGCGGCCTGTTTTTTTGAAGCTCCTCGAAGTCGATGCCATGAACACCGCCCGCTTCGAGCAGGTTGCTCGCCTGTTCAACAACCCCGAGCTGGCCCGCCTGTACCCCCTCATGGACGAGGTACTGGACACCCACATCGAAGACAACGAGTTTACCCGGCACATGGAAGGCCAGGTGCGCGCCGACAACACCCGCCAACTGCTGGTCAACCTGTTCCAGGCCGCCTGTAGCGAGAACCCAACCCTGCTGCTGATCGAAGACGCCCAATGGCTGGACTCAGCCTCCTGGGCTTTACTGCACGACATCTGGGCGAATGTAAAGCCGCTCTTGCTGATGATCACCACCCGGCCCATTGGGGATGCACCCTCCGAGGAACTGGCTGCCATCATCGAGCACCCCAACACTCGCCACCTACAGCTGGGTTCCCTCCCCAAAGAGGAAATCGTCGATCTGGTGTGTCGCTGTCTGGGCGTTTCGCGCATCCCGGAACCGGTCGCAGAACTGATTTACGAAAAAGCCGAAGGGCACCCCTTTTATAGCCAGGAGCTTGCCTACGCATTGCGCGACAACCGCTACCTGGAATTTACCAATGGGGCCTGCCGCCTGGCGCCAGGCGTCAATCTGGAGGATATCTCCTTCCCCAACACGGTGCAGGGTGTGATCATCAACCGTATCGACAATTTACCGGCCACCGCACAGTTGATCTTGAAAGTCGCCAGTGTGATCGGGCGGGTGTTTCCTTTCGCGCCGCTGTACGACATTTACCCGTTGCCCTCCGACAAACCCAAATTACAAAAACACCTCAACATCCTGGGAGAACTGGACATCACGCCGCTGGCCAGCCCGCCTCCCAACCTGTCCTACATCTTCAAACACATCATCACCCAGGAAGTATCCTACAACCTGTTACCATTTGCCCAGCGCCAACAACTGCACCGCGCCTCCGCGGAGTGGTACGAGAAAAAATTCGCCTCCGATCTGTCGCCATATTACACCTTGTTGGCGCACCATTGGAGTAATGCCGGCGTGCCGGAAAAAGCCATCGAATACCACGAAAAAGCCGGAGAAAAAGCCCTGCGCGGGGGCGCATATCTGGAGGCCATCCACCATTTCGAACAAGCGCTGTTTTGGGCTGCCCGCCACCAGCCGGGGGAAGAAGAAATGTTGCCGGTCACTTCACGGCGATACATCCCGGAGTCTCGTTTCCGGCAGGCCCGCTGGGAGCGGCAAATCGGCCAGGCATACATCGGCCTGGGTCAGATTCCTGCCAGTTACGAACACCTGAAAAAAGCGCTGGCCTTACTGGACCGCCACGAGACCACCAAAACCCTCCCGCTGATCGGAAACATCGTGTGGCAAATCGGCAAACAGGCCTTCTTTCGCCTCTTCCCCTCCGCGCTGGCGGCCTACCCCGAAAAAGGCCGCCCGGTCGTGCTGGAGGCGGCACGCGCTTTCAGCCTGGCATCCGAAGCCCATTTTTACCTGAAACGCAACCTGTCGCTCACCCACGCGGTCATCCGCACACTCAATCTGACCGAGCGCGCCGGAGCCACTCCCGAACTGGCGCGAGCCTATGCCAATATGGGGATGCTGATGGGCCTGCTCCCCATCCACTGGCTGGCACGTTTCTACCTGCAAAAGGCGCTCGACACCCTCGATGCACTGGATCACAGCGAACCGCGGGCCTACGTCAACCTGATCAACGCCCTCTACGGGTTGGGGACGGGCGATTGGGACGGCGTGGAAAAAGCCATCCAGGAGGCGATACGCATTTACAGCGAACTGGGAGACCAACGGCGTCTGGGAGAAGCTCGCAGCCTGCAAGCCATTCGCCTGCACTTCCTGGGCCAATACCAGGACAGCAACCGCGTGTATACCGAACTCTACCGGCTCGGCCAGCAAAGCGGAGATGTCCAGGTGCAAACCTGGGGCCTGGACGGGCAGGCCACCAACCTGATCCGCACCGGCGACCTGGCCCACGCCGGAAGGTTGCTCGCTCAGGCCCAATCTCTGCTCGAACAGAGCAGCGACCTGGCGGAAGAGACGGTGTATTACGGCACGTTGGCGGTCTTACATCTGGAGCAGGGGGACTATCAGGTAGCAGCACACGCGGCAGAGACGGCCCTGGAGAAAGGCAGAGGGGTCTCACCGGTCTACTCCACGCTCGAAGGCCATGCCGGCGCGGCGGAGGTATTCCTGCGTTTGTGGGAGCTTCAGCCCGATTCGCTGGAGCAGGATTACCTGATCGACCGCGCCGGGCAGGCGGTCAAAGCCTTGCAGGGCCACGCCAGACGCTTTCCATTCAGCAGGCCGCGCGCCCTGATCTGGCAGGGCCTGCACGAATGGCTGCTCAACAGGCACGAAAAAGCGCACACAATCTGGAAACGCGCGATTGCAGCCGCCCAAGAATTGCACATGCCCTACGAAGAAGCCCTGGCAAACGAGCAACTAGGCCGCCATCTCCCAGGAATCGATCCACAACGCAAGACCCACCTCCAACGGGCGCAAGAGATTTTCGAACGATTGGGGGTTGGCTTGGGATAAAAGCTCCCCTCTGGGAAGCGGCATTGCGCAGCCCCGCAGGGGGGAAAGCTCATTCGATCTTCAACATGAACGGCATGAGCGCCCAGACGCGTTCGCGCAGCACTCTCCGCAGACGGCCAGCCCAGGCGCTCCTTTCGGGATCGGCCTCGAACGGAGGCGGCAGGCGATTCCCCCTCCCCTCGAACAGCCAGGCCGCGGGTGTCCATTGATCGGGGGGCAGCTTCGCCAGTTCCCGCGCCTTGTCCAGCGCGCACTGCATATCCCCCAGCTGGTCCACCAACCCGCGCGCCAGCGCCTGTTCCCCCAACCAGACCCGTCCCCCGGCAATGGCGTCCAGTTGACCGGCATCCATCTTGCGCCCGGCCATC
The DNA here is from genome assembly GCA_027019845.1 of Anaerolineales bacterium. Lineage (GTDB taxonomy): Bacteria > Chloroflexota > Anaerolineae > Anaerolineales > JABWBV01 > JALUWE01. The sequence continues at coordinate 5,735 of JALUWE010000242.1, forward strand.
ACACACGCCTTGAAGCGGGCATACGTATCGAAAACATCCTTCTCCACCACCGCGCGCAGCCCCCCCTCCAACGGCACGTCGTCTGCATAAATGCTGGCGTGCGCGCCGCGCTGCAAATGTTCGCGGTTGGCGCGGAAACGCGCGAACAGCCCGCTGGTCAGCAGCTTGAGAAAGACCACGCCTATCGAACCGGTCAGCGTCAGCGGCTGGCACACGATCCAGTCCGCGGCCGCCGAGATGTAATAGCCGCCCGAGGCCGCCACGTCGCCCATGTAGACCACCACCGGCTTCTTGCGGCGCACGCGCGCCACCTCGCGCCCGATCAAATCCGAAGCCAGCGCGGAGCCGCCGGGCGAATCCACATACAACACCACCCCGGCAAAACGCTCGTCGGCCTCCACCCGGCGGAACAGTTGTGCGATGGTATCCGAACCGGTCTGGTAGTTGCCGAAAATCGGGACCGGCACTGGCAACGGGATGCGCTGGCTCTCGCCGGGGATGATCGGGCCCCGCACCGGGATCACCCCGATCATCTTCCCGGAGCGGCGTCGCAGCGGGGTGAGCAGGGCGCGGCGCACCTCATCCAGGTTGACCAGCTTTGCGGGTTCAGGCTGCGAACCATCCTGTCTTTTCTCACTCAGGCGGTGCGGCAATTCGTCCAGATACGCGACCCCATCCAGCAGCCCGGCTTCGACCGCTTCTTCCGCCGTGAAGGGCGCGCGGTCGATCAGCTCCCGCACCCGCTCGACCGTCATCCCGCGCCCCTCCGCTACCGCACCCACCAGCCTTTCGTAGTGGCCGTCCAAAATCCAGGTGAGCATCTCGCGCTGCTGAGGAGACATTTCGGAGCGGGCGAGCTGGTCTCCGGCGGTCTTGTAGGGCGAAACCGCCACCACCTCGGCCTCCACCCCCCACGCGGCCAGCGCGTCCTTGAGGAAAACAGCCCCGCTCCGCAGACCCAAAACTTTCCACCCCGCACTGGGCGGCGCAAAGATGCGATCCGCCGCGCAGGCCGCATAGTAAATCAACGGGTTCAAATCGCGGCCACAATAGGCCGCCACCTGCTTACCGGACTGTTTGAACCGGGCGATCAGGCCGCGCAGGCTTTCCACGCTGGCCCAACCGGCATCCAAATCATCCAGCACCAGCACTACACCGCGCGGCCGCGGGTCGTTGGCAATGCGTTCGAGCACGCGGTGTATCTCCGTAAGCCCCAGCGGGCGCCGGGCCAGCGGAATGCCGAACGCCGGCAGGTAACGATGCCAGCGCGGCCGCGGCGGGACGAATTCGGGCAACGGGCCGCTCACGTCGAGCACAACGTATCCGATCTGTTTGCGCAGCCGCACTTTGAGCCAGTTTCCGATCCGCAAACGCGCGTTTCGCAACGCGTCCCCAAAACGGATGAGCCAGATTTTGAAATGAGATTTCATGGTTGCAGCTCGAAAATCGTAGAGCGTAAGCAGGTAGACAAGTCAGACAGGTAGACAGGTAGACACGTAGACACGTCGCACGCCCCGGAACACTGAACACCGAATACTGAACACTGAATACCCCAATTCCCAACTCACCATCACCCCAGCTCCCGCGCCTGCACCACCACCCCGATCACCACCAACGTCACCAGCACCAGGGAGGCGGGCAGGCTCTCCAGGGGCAGGGTTTGCAAGAGCAGGCTTGCGCCCACCAACGCGGACAGAACGATCAACGCCCAATCGAACACCAGGCCGGTCAGCACCGCGCCGAGCAGCCCGCCGATCAGGAAAATCAACCAGATGTAACCGGTGGCATCCAGAGTCAAAAAGCGAAAGGCTTCCACCAGCACATACCCCCCGGCCAGAAAACCGGCCACGCCGATAGCCAGCCGGTTGAGCGCCAGGGCAAACACCGCGCCGGCCACACCCGCAACCAGCGCAGCCGCCAACAGCACCCATTCCGGCGCGGCGGGCAGCACGCGGGAAACCAGCCCCGCACCGGCCACAAAGCCCAAAGCCGCCACAAACAGCCAGAACAACTCGCGGCCTTTGAGCAATACCGCCAATCCAAGCAAAAATCGAAACACCAACATCGTGTCTTTGATTATAATGGGTTTTGCAAGTCGGCAGGTCGAAAAGCGTAGCGCGTAAGCAGGTAAACAGGTAGACAGGTAAACAGGCAAACAGGTAAACAGGTAAACAGGTGAACAAATCAGACAAATCAGACAAGTCAGACAAGTCAGACAGGTAGACACGTAGACACGCCGCACGCCCCGCAACACCGAATACTGAACACTGAACACTGAACACTGAATACTGAACACCCCAATACCCAATTACCCTATCCCCCCTCCCTATCCCTATCCCTATCCCCACTCCCTATCCCCACTCCCCACTCCCCCATGCCCTCCTCCCCCCGCTACCGCTGGTTCATCGTCGTCATCTTCTTCTTTTTCATGTTGCTGCACCAATCGGATAAACTGCTGATCGGGCCGCTGACCACGCCGATCATGGAAACCTTCGACATTTCCAACACCCAGATGGGCGCGGTGTTCAGCGCGGCGCTGTTGGTGGGCAGCGTGCTGTACCCCGTCTGGGGATACCTGTACGACCGTTACGCGCGCGCGCCGCTGGTCGCGTTGGCCTCCGCCATCTGGGGGTTGACCACCTGGATCAGCGCCATCGCGCCGACCTACCCCTGGTTCCTGGGCAGCCGGGCTTCGACGGGCGTGGACGATTCCAGTTACCCCGGCCTGTACAGCCTGGTGGCGGACTATTTCGGGCCGGAGATGCGCGGCAAGGTGTACGGCGCGCTGCAAATCGCCCAGCCGTTGGGATACCTGATCGGCCTGGGGCTTGCGCTGGGGTTGGGACCGGTGCTCGGCTGGCGCAAAATCTTTTATATCACCGGCTCGCTGGGGTTGGTGCTGGCGGTGGTCATCTTTTTCGGCGTCAAAGAAGCCCCGCGCGGCAAAAGCGAACCCGAGCTGGCCGCACTCGACCAGATCGGCATCTACCGCTTCGACCGCCAAACCGCGCTGGGGCTGTTTCGCAAACGCAGCCTGCTGCTGTTGTTCGCACAGGGTTTCGTGGGCGTATTTCCGTGGAACGTGATCACCTTCTGGTTCTTCGCCTACCTGGAAACCGAGCGCAACTATACCGAGCAGCAGATTTTGTTCACCATGGCGCCGGCGGTGCTGGTGCTGGCCGGGGGATATTTCGTGGGCGGCTGGCTGGGAGATTTTTTCTTCAAACGGACCCCGCGCGGCCGGCTGCTGGTCTCGATGGCCGCGGTGCTGGCCGGCGCGCTGCTGCTGACCATCACCATGAACGTCCCCCTCGAACAGCAGACGCTCTTCTTCGCCATGCTCAGCCTCACCGCCCTGTTCATCCCGTTTGCCTCCCCGAACGTGATCTCGACCGTGTACGACATCACCCTGCCCGAAGTGCGCAGCACCGCGCTGGCGGTGCAATACTTCATCGAGAACGGCGGGGCCGCGCTGGCCCCGTTGCTGGCCGGTATGATCGCGGACCGGGCATCGCTGGGCGTCGCTATCCTGGTGATCTGCGTCACCGCCTGGCTGCTCGGCTCGATCATCCTGGCCCTCACCGCCTATTTCGTGCCGGACGACATCCAAACGCTGCGCGGCCAGCTCGCCGAACGGGCCGCGCGGGAAAGACAAAAGCAAATACCATTGGCACAACCCGAATCCCAATAACCCAATTTCTACTAGAATCGGCTCGCTCAAAGAAGGAATTCGCCTATAATTGGGGTAAAAACCCGCAGCAACTTCTGCATGACACAGCGAAGCTTCTTTCCGTTTGAGCAACGCATAGCGCGCGATGGGGCTACTCGCGACGAGGTGTCTGTCGTTAGCTACAAAAGACACTGTCAAAGTACACACAACAATACATTTGATTTGGAGGAGTAGGTATGCCCGAAAAAACATCCCAACACCGCAGCAGCGTGTGGCAGGCTGATGCGGTATCCATCGTTTTGTTGGTGGTATTCGTGCTGGTTGTGTTTGGCCTGGAATCGCTGCTCGACCCGACCTTCACGAACACCACGCTGCTGTTGACCGGCGTCATCCTGGCGGTAGTCCCCGCGGCGATCTGGATCGCCTTCTTTTACCGCCGGGACCGGCTGGAACCAGAGCCGAAAAGCATGGTATTCCAGGTGTTTCTGCTGGGAGGGCTGCTGGCGGCTGCGGTGGGCATCCCGCTGGTAGACAACGTCTTCCAGGTGTCCGAGTGGTTATACGACACCTTTTGGACGCAACTGCTGGGCGGCATCCTGGTGATCGGTTTCACCCAGGAATTCCTGAAATACGCCGCGGTGCGCTGGTCGGTGTACAAATCCGAGGAATTCGACGAACCCGTGGACGGGATCATCTACGCCACCGCGGCCGGGCTGGGCTACGCCACCGTGCTGAACGTCGCCTTCGTGGTCGGTTCCGGGGGAGTCGATCTGGGGACAGGCGTGATCCGCATCACGGTCACCGCGTTGGCGCACGCCAGTTTTGCCGGGGTAGTCGGCTATTTCCTGGGCCGCGAAAAATTCGGCGCCCCACCGGTCTGGAACACCGCCTTAGGCGTTACGCTGGCCGCGGTGCTCAACGGCGTGTTCTTCTACCTGCGCAACACCCTTACCCAGGGCGGCCTCTCTGCTGCTGGCGGGGAGGCGCAGCGCTGGCTCGGTTTCGCGCTGGCCGCGGTGCTGGCCGCGGTGGTGACAGCCTTGCTGGCGACGGCCATCAGCCGGCAGTTAGCAACCCAGGGAGAGTCACAATGACCGCAACCGCATTCGAACAAACCCGCAGAACCTCCTCTACAATCGTCATCCTGATCACCCTGGCCGCGCTGCTGCTCGGCTGGGGAGTGAAAAACGCAGCCGAAAACCGCACCCGGGCGTATTCGTACCAGGGCGTCAGCGCGCAGCTCCCGGCTGGCTGGCTGGTCCAACAGGCCGGCGAACAAGGCCAATCCGCCGCCGCGCCCAACCAGATCGCCCCAACCGCTCCCTCCGACGATCCCAGCCGGGTGTTCACCACCTGGGACCCCCTACACCCGGACGTGCGTTACAGCGTCAGCCTGTACCCCGGGGGCGCGGAGACATCGCTGGCGACCACCGCCTCCGTGCGCAACCTGCAACGCGCCCAATCCCTGAACATGTACCGCATCCGCGAAGAAACACCCGTGATTGTCGAAGGCCGCGAGGGCTACAAAGTCACCTTTGCCTACGTCAACCCGGGAGACATAAGCGACGTGCCCGCTGTCGTGCAGGGCGTTGACTACTACTTTGCCAGCGGCGATCAAACGCTCGTCATCACCCTGGAAATCGAAAACGGGGAGGTGACTCCAACACCGCGCCAATTCCTGAAGTTCCTCAAATCCGTTCGCGTTGGAGAGTAAGCCATGAGCAACACAAAATCCAAGAACCACCTGAAAATCTGGCTGGGAATTGCAGTGCTGCTCCTGGCAGGGCTGGCTTGCTCCGTCGGAAGCAGTGTCGAAACCACCCCGCCACCCGCACAGGCCTCGGCCCCAACCCCCGTACCAGCCCAGCAAGACGGGGGACAACCCGCCGATACACCCGTCCAAAGCGGAGGGCAGGGCCTCACCAGCGCCCAACGCCAGAAACTGGCCCTCGCCACCGTGCTGATCATCATGACCAAAGACGAAGGCGGCAGGCTGGTGCCCTTTGGCATCGGCTCCGGCACGATCATCTCGCCCGATGGCCTGATCCTGACCAACGCGCACGTTGCCAGCCCGGCCGCGCAGGGCTTCCCCCAGGACGAACCCGACGCGCTGGTCATCGCGCTCAACGAACGCGAAGACCGGCCTCCCGTGCCCACCTACATCGCAGAACTGCGCGCGGTGGACGGCTTTCTCGACCTGGCGGTCATCCAGATCACCGCCACCCTGGACGGCGCGCGCGTCAACCCCTCCAGCCTGAACTTCGACTATGTGGAGATAGGCGACTCCGATCAGCTACACCTGGGCGACACGATCAACATCTTCGGCTTTCCCGGCATCGGCGGTGATACCATCACTTTCACCAGCGGCAATGTCTCCGGCTTTTCCTCGCAAGAAGCCATCGGCGACCGCGCCTGGATCAAAACCGACGCCACCATCGCAGGCGGCAACTCCGGCGGCCTGGGCGCAAACGACCTCGGCCAG
>JALUWE010000243.1 GCA_027019845.1 Anaerolineales bacterium
CGGGGGGATAGGAATTGTGCATCCTGAGCGGAGGGCGGGGAGAGTTCGTACCGAACTCTGTTCGCTCGTAGTCGAAGGATGGGTAAATGGGTGAAGTGCGCCCTACTCCCTACTTCCTACTTCCTACTCCTTACTTCCTGCTCCCTGCTCCCTACTCCTCCCCCCTTGCGCCAACGTGCGCAGCCAGAAGCGGAGGGAGGAGGGGCGGAGGGTGTGACGGGGGGCGGCGAGCAGGGCGCGGAGGAGGGCCGTCCAGCGGGTGCGGGGTGCGGTGGCCTGGTTTGCCAGTTTCATGTAGCCGCGCGCCAGGCGATAGCGCGCCATGCGCTCGCGGCGGCGGTCGTGCGCGGGATGGCCGGTGCGGGAGAGGCGGTACAGGCGGGCGAATTCGCGGGCGAAGGGCAGGATGTCGGCGGTTTTGGCCTCCGGGTGGCGGCGGAAGACGCCGTAGGGCCGGCTGATGAGCAGAACCGGGTATTGGCGCAAAACGCGGTAGAGCAATTCGCGGTCCATCACGTAGTGCAAGTCTTCGCGTACATGGCGCCCGACTGCGTCCAACGCGGCGCGGCTGTAGAAGGTGGCGACCTGGTGCAGGCGGTATGTGCCGGGCGGGCCGAGGCTGAGGTCCACGGGCGCGGGGGTTGCGAGGTGCGGCATGACGGGTTCGGAAAGCTGCCCGGCGTCCAAAAAACGGAACGCGCCGATGATGGCGCCGTGGTGCGGAGCCTGGGCCCAGTTGCGGGCTACGTGGTGCAATGTTCCAGGCAGGTAGTAGTCGTCCGCGCTCAAGAAGGTGATGATCTGGCCGGTGCAGCGGGCGAAACCGCGGTTGATGGCGTGGCTCTGGCCGCGGTCGGGCTGGCTGACCCACCAGGCCAGGCGGGGCGCGTATTTTTGGATGATGGCCGGGCTGCCGTCGGTGCTGCCGCCGTCCACCACGATCAGTTCCAGGTCGGGATAGTTTTGGTCGAGCACCGAGCAGATGGCGGTTTCCAGATAGGTGGCCTGGTTGTAGGAGGGGATGACGATGCTGATGCGGGGTTGGGGGTGGCCTCCAGGTGCTGCCTCAGGCAATGGGATGCTTTCTTCCGTCCATAACCCGCCTTCCTTGCCCGGTGAGGGAGACGGGGGGCCGGCCAGGGTGGGGTAAGGCATTACAAAAACCGGGAATTGGTGAGAAAAGGCTCCCAAAATGCACGGTCCCATTTCGTCCAGGCGTGCGCGCCGAAGGGCGGCTGGCGGTTGTTCTGCTCGAAGCAGTAGCGCGGGTGGGCTTCGAAGGCGAAGCGCAGGCCGATCTCGATGGGCGCGATCTTGAATGCGGGGTAGAACAGCCGGGCGCGGTCCGACCAGAACAGGTCTTCGTTGAGGGTGTAGTGCGCGGTGTACCAGCGAACCCCGCGGCGCGCCTGGCGAATCACCTTCAATCGTTTTAGCAGACGGGAGAGGGGGGAGGGGAAATGGTGCAGATCGGGTAATGGGGCGGTCAGCACCTCTTTCCAGGGAGGGATGCGGGTGGATGCCAGCACTTTGAGGAAGGTATCCACCCGGCGGAGGGAGAGGCCGCCGTTGCCAACGCGGGAGAAGCCTTTGGCCGGGTCGGTTGTGTCATGGAAGAGCGGCGCGCCGATGTAGTCGTACCCCAGGCTGCACCAGTGTTCGAGATCGGAAGAGAAGACCAGGCAGTCGAGTTGGTAGAGGAGGAGGTAGCGATAGCGGGTGAATTTCTCGTAAAAGCGCGGGGAGAGCAGCAGGCGGCTATAGGCCTGGCGGCTCTGGAAGTGTTGGCGCGGAAACGACAATTTCTCTACGTCGCTGTAAGGCAGCGATAACCCTTCAGGAATCAGCGCGTAGCGGTCGTATGCGCCGAGGAAGCGGGTGAGATGGCGATAGGCGATTTTTTCTTCCGCGGTGAGGGCCGGCCGGTGAAACGGGGTCAGGATGGCGACCGTGTTTTCAGACATGACGCCCGTTCGTTCCAGTTGCTGCCTGTGCGAAAACTTCGAGGTGTTGCCGCGCGCTTTTTTCCCAACGGAACGCGCTGGCGCGCACAATCCCTTTGCGACGCAGCAAACCGCGCAGAGATGAATTCGCGACCAGTTGTTGCATCGCCGCGGCGATCTCAGGTACACGGCGCGGGTTGACCAGCAAGGCGGCATCGCCGCCAACCTCTTTGCAGGCTGTGCCGTTCGATGTGATCACCGGGCAGCCGCAGGCCATCGCCTCGATGAGCGGCATTCCAAAGGTTTCGTGCAAGGACGGGAACACGAACCCACACGCATTTTGATACAGCGGGACGAGATCGGCGTGGGATAACGACTCGCGGACCAGCCGGATGCCGGGCAGGGAATGATTGTGGTGCGGGTAACGCGGGGACACGACAATCAGCTCCGGCGTGTTTTCGTCTCGTATCCGCTGATAGGCTCGAAAGACACGCGCCAGATTCTTCACCGGCTGGTATTGGGAAACGTGCAGCAGATAACGGCAGGGCGGCGTTTCATCCTCCGAGGGGCGGAAAATCCGGTGGTCCACCCCATGATAAATGACAACGATGTTTTCATCACGCAAGCCCAGCGCACGCTGAATGCCCAATTTTGCGCTCTCCGAGACCGTGATGATGGCCGTGCAAACGCCCCTC
>JALUWE010000244.1 GCA_027019845.1 Anaerolineales bacterium
CGGAGAGGCGGGCGACCATGCCGACCAGCGCGGCTCCCATCGCGCCGGCCACCGCGGAGGCCGCGCCCCCGCCGGTGGCGTTGTCTGCGGGGTCGAGCACGCGTAGAAAAGCGGTGTAATCTTGCATGTTTGCTCCTGGGTTGAATATTGTACGCGGATTACCGCTGGTATTTTTCAATTTTAACCCAACAACCGTTCTTATGGCCCCGCCAGCCCTTCCGCTTGCATTACCTTCACCAATGCCTGGATGTCCGGGGTGGTTTCGCGGTCGTGTTGCATGAAGGGGACGTGCTGGCGGATGGTGTGGTACGCGGCGCGGGTGCCCCTGCCGAGGCGGGCGGGGCCGTCCGGGCGCAGATCAATGGCCTGAGCCGCGGTGATCATCTCGATAGCCACGATGTGGCGCACGTTATCGATCACCTCCAGCGCGTGCCGGGCCGCGTTGGCCCCCATGCTGACGTGGTCTTCCTGGTTTGCGCTGGAGGGGATGCTGTCCACGCTGTCGGGGTGTGCCAGGGTTTTGTTGTCCGAGACGAGGGCTGCCGCGGTGTATTGCGGGATCATCAGCCCGCTGTCCAGGCCGCTGCTGTGAACCAGCATGGCGGGCAGGCCGCCGTTCAGGGCCGGGTCGAGCAAGCGGAAAGTGCGCCGCTCCGAGATGTCGCCGATCTCGGCCACCGCGATGGCCAGAAAATCCAGCCACATGGCAGGCCCCTGCCCGTGGAAGTTGCCGCCGGAGACAGCCCGCGGTCCCTCGCCGGGCAGATCGACGAAGATCAACGGGTTGTCGGAGGCCGCGTTGATCGCGCCGGTAAAACGCGCCCGCAAAAAGGCCAGCGTATCACGGACCGGGCCGAGCACCTGCGGGGTGCAGCGCAGGCTGTAGGCGTCCTGCACCTTTTGGGGTACGGAATCGATCAACCGGCTGCCTTCGATCAGGCGCAGCAGGTTGGCCGCGGTGGCGCTCTGGCCGGGCTGGTTGTTGGCGCGGTGCAAGGCGGGGTGGAACGCGGCGGAAATGCCCAGCAGGGCTTCCAGGCTGAGCGCGGCCGCGACTTCGGCCTGTTCGAGCAGGATTTCCGCGTCGTACACCCCCAGCGCGCCGGCAGCGGCCATGAACGTGGTGCCGTTGGAGAGCGCCAGCCCCTCTTTGGCCTCCAATACCAGCCGTTCCAACCCGGCGCGGCGCATGGCCTCCGCGCCGGAGAGCAGTTCCCCCCGGTACCAGGCTTTGCCGGAATAGCCGCCGTCCGCGGCCTCCCCGTCACGGGTCAAGACCACCGCGATGTGCGCCAGGGGCGCCAGGTCGCCAGACGCGCCCAGCGAGCCTTTGGCCGGGACATAAGGCGTCACCCCGCGGTTGAGCATCTCGATCAGGGTTGCCACCACCACGGGGCGCACGCCCGAATACCCTTTGGCCAGCGAATTCGCCCGGATCAACATCATGGCGCGCACCACCTCCGGCGCCAGGGGTTCGCCCACCCCGGCCAGGCAGGAAAGAATCAGGTTGCGAGACAGTTTGCGGGTCTGGTCGGGGGGGATGCTGACGGTTGCCAGCGGGCCAAAACCGGTGTTCACCCCGTAAATGGTCGTCTTCCCCTCCTGCACGGTGTGCTCTACCCACTGGTAGCTGGCGCGCATTCGCTCTTCAACGCGTGACGCCAGCGGCGCCACTTTTTCGCCATGGCGCGCCACGGCAACCACATCCTCGATGGTCAACTGCTCGCCGTCTAATTGAGGCATACACATCTCCTGTAGCAAGATCGAAAATCAAAAATCGGCAATGTAGGCGCGGCGGCGTCCGGCCCTGACAAACGCGTCATCTCCCCCCACTATGCCCCTACTCCGCCACCTCCACCCGCAAAATCACCATCGCGGGCAGGTAATTGCTAACCGGCGCGCTGCCGAACAACCACTCATCGAACGGCACCTCGAAAGAGGCCACCTCGACGAGGCGCAAATTCGGGTCTTCGTAAACGCCCATTTGCTTGGCAAAGCTGGCGATCTGATCGCCATCGCGGTTGAAAGAGACAGAGGCCAACAGGAACTGGATGTCCTTGTCGCGCAGGTATTGGGAGTAATTTTTGCCCGCCGCGCGGTAGGCCAAAAGTTCCTTGTTCACGAAGCCGAACATATCGGCAATCGGCTGGCGCGCGTAATACCGCAGCGGCCCCAGATCGGTCGCGCCGATCAAGGCCTGTGGCGGCAGGTTTTGATCGATGTAGCGCGCCGCGGGGATGTGTACCGTGGACATGTACTTCAGGTTAGCGCGATACACCTGCCCCCAATAGGCCAGACTGACGGCTACCAGCCCGAAGGTGAACACCAAAGCCAGCGCCCGCGCCCAATTGCGGCGCAAAAGCAGCACCCCGGCCAGTAATGTCCACCACAAAAGCAGGTGATTCATCGGCGCGTAGCGCCCGGCAGACCCGGGAATACCCAACAAAAAAGCATACAGCAGGTTGTGTATCAACGTCCAGATCAGCGCCACAGCCAGCAGCCGGTGCGCGGGACGCTGCCAGCGAAAAGCTGCACGTCGTTTCCAAAGCGACCGGACCACCAGCGTGCCAAAAAACAGCAACCCCAGCACGACCACGGAGAACGCCACAACGGGAAAAGAATACTGCTCACGAGCCAGCGGCCCGGTCACTCGGATTCTAAAACCCGGCAACATCACGCTGCCCGTCATATACAAAAACGCGTACCCCATCCAGGACAGGGTATACAGTAACGGGGGGAATTCCAACAGCCAGGCTACCAGCGGATTCCACTCACCCACCACCTTGCGCGCCTCCGCATACACCACCTGTTTGCCGAAAAAACTGGTCTGAACCGGCACCCCTTCTCGAAACTGCAAAAACAACAGCCAGGGCAGCACAATGAGCAGAATCGGAACCACAAGCCGCCATGTCCAGCTTCCCACGCGTCGCCGTCGCAGCCACTCCACCAGCAAAATGACGCCCCCCAGGGCCGCGCCCTCTGTCCGGGTCAGACCGAGCAAGCCGATGGTCACACCCAGGGCCACCCAACGCTCACGAACGTACAGATTCAACGCCAGCAACGCCAACGCAACGAACAACATCGTCTCCATCCCGCTCAACGCCATCCAGACGAAATTTCCCGGCAGCACCACCAGCAAAGCCCCCAAAAACGCAACCAGCAATCGAGGGCCGTCTCTGCCCACCGGCAGCACCGCGGCCAGCAAATCGAACGCCAAAAAGCCGCTCAACACCAACAAAAACACCCCTGAAATGCGGCCTGCCAGCAGCGGCGCCACCCCACCCCACTGAAAAGCAGCCAGCACCAATACCCACAGGAGACTGCTCGTCCCAATCCCCTCCGAAACCCCCGGATTGAACGTAAACTCCCCCAACAGGGCCAGATTGCGCGCGTAAGTGAAGTGAACATACGCATCCCCTACCGGAAATGCCTCCGGCTGTCCCCACAAGAATCCTGTTGCGCTCCCTCCAGCGGCCAGGCCAACCAACAACATCAAAACCCAATACAACGACAAACGTCTGAGCCGAATGACCGGCCAACGAAATATTCGCTCTGGTAAAATCGTCTGGCTGGTGAGCCTGTGCGCCCAATACGCCACCCCGCTGGCCTGAAAAACTTTTCGAATGCGTTGTGCCAAACGACGTTCCCACGCATCTAAAAAGGTAAGCATACGATGATCCTTTCGTACAGAAAAATGCTTTATTCACTTCTTTTTGGGCTGATATTTGCGCTGACTGCCTGCCAGCCGCAAACTGCCAGCCCACCCCTCGCTGTCTTCACACCCACCACCATCCCGGCGGGGGGCAACACCGCGGCCCCCACGGCCACACTCACCCCAGAGGAGAAAAACATGCCCATCACCCAAACGCCCTCCGCGGCTCGCAAACCCGACGCGGACGTGCTGTTCGTCAAGGCCATCCAAAATGAAGATGGCTCCTGGACATTTCACGTCACCGTGCAACATCCCGATACCGGCTGGGAAGATTACGCCGACGGCTGGGACGTGGTGCTCCCTGACGGCACAGTCATCAAACCCAACCCCGACTCACCCTTCACCCGTTTGCTGGTACACCCTCACGTGAACGAGCAGCCATTCACCCGCAGCCAGAGCGGGATACGCATCCCGGAGGGCGTTACCCAGGTCACCGTTCGCGCCCATGACCTGCTCGATGGCTTCGGGGGTCAGGAGATCACCCTCGACCTGAGCATCGACGCAACCGAAAATTACCAGATCATCCGAACATCCAAATAACGCCAGGCTAGATGCTACCACAAAAAATGGAGTAGGGAGAAGGGAGTAGGGAGTGGGGAGTGGGGAGTGGGGAGTGGGGAGTGGGGATAGGGATAGGGAGTACACCAATTCCCAACCCTTCGACTTCGCTCAGGGCAAGCCCCCATCCTTCGACTACAGGCTCGCTCCGTTCAGGATGCCATTCCCAATTCACAATTCACCATTCACAATTCACCATTCACAATTCCCCCTCCCCATCCTTCGACTACAAGCTCGCTCCGTTCAGGATGCCATTCCCAATTCACAATTAACCGTTCACAATTCACCATTCACAATTCCCCCTCCCCATCCTTCGACTACGAGCCGGGCTTCGCCCGCCCTCCGCTCAGGATGCAATTACCCAATTACCCAATTACCCAATTACCCAATTACCCAATATCCAATCCCCCATCAAAGGAAAAAAACCTTGACCCCTCCTCGCCCCCGCACAACAACCCTCCCGCTGCTTGTCGTCCTCCTCATCTTGCTGGCCGCCTGTCAGACCAACCCACCCGCCCCAACCAACCCGCCAGCCACTCCACCAAGAACCACCCAACCGGCAAGCCAACCACCCACCCAGGCCCCTACCCCCTCCAGCACACCGGTCATCGAGCCGCCTGTGCTGCCCATCGACATCTTCGGCACGGGCACCCTCACCCCTACCGTCAGCCTCAACACCCTGACCCTGTTCGGCTACACCTACCAGCAGCCCGACGGCAACCGCTTCGTCGAAGGGCAGGGCAACCTGTTGAACCTGGAGGCGACCGTCATCCCGCTGGAAGGGCTGCCACGCTGGGTGGTTGGGGGGCCGATAGACGGTAATGGCAGCATCTGGGCGGTGGTGCTCGAAGACGGCCGCGTGCAGGGGTTCATGCTGCTCGAAGGCCGCCTCGCCCCGCTGGACATCTTCCCCCAACAACTCGCCCCGGGCCAGCCGCCGCTGCTGATCATCGACCGCGGCGTCCCCTCCCTGGTCACAGCCCCCAGCCCCCAGGCTTCCACGCTCACCCATCCGGTGGTGCTATCCGTCGATCCGCTTCGCATGGCTTTCATCGAAAACAACGGCGACCTGGTGCTGTGGGAGAACGGCGAAATCGGACGCCTGGCGCTCAATGCGCTGCCGGATGCCCGCATCTTGCAGGACGAAAACGACCGGCTGCTGCTGCTCACGGATGCGACCACACGCTACACCCACGCGGTGCTGGGGGACGATCTGGAAGCCGGTAGTATTTCGCTGGTGGCAACCAACCCCGCCCTCGAGCTGGTGTGGACTCTCCCCCTGCCGGACAACAGAGTGGTGGAGGGCATTGCCCCGATTTGGACCGACCTGGACGGCAACGGCGAGAGAGAGATCATCGTCACCGCTTCGGACGAGGAAAACGGCGCGCAAATCCTGCTGTTCGACGAGCAGGGGGAGCAAATCGCGGCCGGCCCGGCCATCGGCAGGGGGTTTCGCTGGCGCCACCAACTGCTGGCCGCGCCCTTTGGCCCGGCAGGCAAAAACTACCTGGTCGATGTGCTCACCCCGCACATCGGCGGCGTGGTGGAGTTTTACCAATGGGTCGAAGACCGCCTGGACATCCTGGCCGAATTGCCGGGGTACAGTTCCCACAAAATCGGCTCGCGCAACTTCGATATGGCACTGGCAGGGGATTTGGACGGCGACGCCGCGGTCGAGCTGCTGGTACCCAACAACGAGATGGACGCGCTGGGCGCACTGCGCCTCGCCAACCGCAACATCACGCTCGACTGGGAAATTCAATTGGAAAGCCTGCTGACGACCAACTTGAGCGCGGTCACTCTGCAAGATGGTTCGATTGCCATCGCGATGGGGGTGGATGACAACAGGCTGCTCATCTGGAGTCCATGAGGCACGCGGAGTATGCCCATGACAGTACTTTGAGACCTCACAGGTCTACTACCACACGATGCAGGAAGATTTTTGCATCCGGGCATCTCCATGCGCTTTGAGACCTGTGAGGTCTGGGTGCGACTTTTCAAGTGCGTAAGTCCTGCCCATGAAACAACAGACTTCCGAGAAAACTTCGGAAGTCTGTCTGGAGTGGTTCTTCGCTCTTCGGGGCTACGAAACCTGGACGAGGTCGTGCCCTTCAGGAGGGTAGTGAATCTCCTTGAGTACCGCGATGATCTGCTCTTCCGTCGCGGGAGGGGCGAAGGTAATCGTGGCCTGGTGGGTCTCGTGGCTGGCGCTGACGGACTGCACACCCGCCAACTCGCCAACTTTCTTTTCGATGGTCTGCACACAGTGGCCGCAACTGATGGCCGGAATGTTGTAGGTAACGGTGGTCATACATAACTCCTTTGCCGGGAAGATTTGGTAAGTGCCGTACACTATAACAAAGGGGCAGGCGGATGTCAACTTTGGTGAGCATGGGGCCGGGGGCGTTTCCGTTTTCACCTTTGACGGATGGACACGGAGTTCCCCGGCGAGGGCAGCCATCTCCTGACAGGACTACGGGTTTTGTGCCACTACGAACACCTGCATAAGTTCTGTCAGAACGACACGCAACCCTGTCATTCTGAGGGCACGAAGTGCCCGAAGAATCTGGGAGCACAGTGCCCGAAGAATCTCCCCAACTTCCGGCGGAAAGAAACTTCATCCTGGAACGCCCTCAGGCGTGGACCTTGACTTTGCCGCCGCGCGGGAGGCGTCAATCGGGAAAACGATTGTGAAAGTGGTGCCTTTGCCTTCGACGCTGGCGACATCGATTCTGCCGTTGTGGTTGCTGACGATTTCTTTGACCAGCGATAACCCCAGCCCGGTGCCGCCATAACGTCTGCTCATGCTGCCATCCACCTGGTAAAAACGCTCGAAAATGCGTTTCAGCTCCTTTTCGGGGATGCCGATCCCGGTGTCCGCTACGGTGAGAACCAGCTCATGTTCGTGTCTCACGAGCGAAACGCCCACCCGCCCTCCTGCCGGAGTGAATTTCAGAGCGTTGCCGACCAGGTTATCAACCACTCGCCGGATGTGCTTCGGATCGCCCCGGAAAGGAGGCAGATCGTCCATGACCGCCACGTCCAGCGAGATGTTTTTGTTTTGGGCAGAGACCTCGAAATCGGCCATCATCTGCCTGACGAGTTCTCCCAGGTCGAAAAGTTCCATTTTCAGGGCCTGCTCTTCGGCTTCCAGGATGGCGATCAGGTCGTCCACCAGATTGGAGAGCATGGCGGCCCGCCGCGCGATGGTCGAGATCGGTTCCTTGTAGGTCAGATCAAGCTCGCCCAGTTCGCCGCTGTCGAGCAGTTCTGCATAGCCGCGGATGATCGCCAGCGGTGTGCGTAATTCGTGCGAAACGTTCTGGATGAACTCGTTTTTCAGCCGGTCAAGCTCTTCTTGTTTTTTCAGCGCCTCAGCCAGATCGCGGGCGCGCGCTTGAATCTCCGAGAACAGATTGGCATTCTGGATGGCAAAGCCGGCCTGCCGCCCGATGATTTCGATCAGCGAGAGATCGCTGCCGCTGAAACGCTTGCCCGGCTCCTTGCTGAACAGCCCCAGCACCCCCAGCCGCGTATGCCCCGCCATCAGTGGCACGCCGATGAAGGCCTGGATGCCGGTTCTCCCAAAGGTTTCCAGTGCCAGAGGGTGGTCTGTGTAATCGTCTAATAAGATCGAGTTGCCGGTATGGTGAATGTGCCAGATGATGCCGTGCCCTTTGGGTGGGTCGATGCGCCAGGTGTCGGAGATGTTGTAAAAGTAGTTGGTGATCGGTTTGTCGTTTTCATCGATCACGTGAAGCGTGCCGGAGTCCGCGCCGATCAATTCCGCGGCCAGACGCACGATGTTGGGCAGAATGGTGGGCAGATCGAGCGTGCGGTTGATCGAGCGGCTGATCTCGTTCAGGCGTTGTTCGCGGAACAGGGCTTCTTTGGTTTCGAAGAATAAGCGTTCTTTTTCGATGGCAGTGGCAAGCTGCCCTGCCACCGTGGTCAACAGTCGTTCGTCCGTCTGGTTGAACGCCTCGGGGTGCGGGCTTTCGGCGTAGATCACCCCGATGATTTGCTCCCCGATTTTGATCGGCAGGCACAATATCGAGCTTGAAGGGTGCTTCCCCGCGGGATATTCCGCCGGGGAGAGCGCATTGGAAATCAACCTGACCCCACCGTCCTGCGCTACCTCGCCGATCACGCCTTCCCCAAAGGGGACGAATGTATGGGGGCCGCGGTACGATGGGTGGGCGACCACGCCGCCGCGGTCGCGGTCCACCAACAGGACGCCGAATGTATGCGGGTACAGCGACTCCGCGATGATCTCGGTCACCTGTTCGATCAGCTTGTCCTCGTTCACTGCCGCCGCGCTGGCTTTGGATATCTCGTGGAGAATGGTGAGTTCTCTCAATTGCCGCCGGGTTTCCTCGAACAGGCGGCGATTTTGTGTGGCGTGTGCCAGTTGGTGGGCAACTTCCTGGATAAGCTCTATGTGGGTTTCCCGAAAAGCATTTGCCTCTTGCGCAGTCAGGCTCAGAACGCCGATCAGACTACCCTGGGTAAACAGCGGCGCGTTGACAAAGGCGTGTACCCCGGCTGCCAACAGCCGCTTTTCGTAGGGGGTGTGCGGTGATTTGTGCGCCAGGTTGTTTTGGACTTCGATTTCACCCTTCCACAGACGCGGGTGAATGTCCGCGGTGGAACGCAGCGCCAGCCCCGAATGTGTGGATGTGCGCGAGTCGAAACCCAGCAGGCGCAATTGGCTGAAATCTGGGTTGACCTCCAGAATGCTGATGCTCTGGCAGGGAATGTAGCGTTGAAGCTGGGTGATTGTTTTCTGGCTGGCCTCTTTGAGAGAAGCAGCGCCGAGGATGGCGCGGTCGATTTCGTGCAGGATATTGAGCCGCTCGTTGAAATAGCGCAGCGCTTCTTCGATGCGTTTTTGTTTGGTGATGTCACGCAGAATGATCAGCCGCCCGATCAGTTGCCCGCGTTTGTCGTGCAAAGGCGAGATGCCCAAATCCAGGTAAACGGGAAGCTCCTTGTCCCATAACAACTCGGTTCGCGTGCGAGTGGCATTCGGATCGGAGGGTGCTTTTTGAATGTGCTCCTGGAATGCTTTCGGGATCGGCTGGCCGATGAGTTCTTTTTCATCGAAACCGGTCAGGCGGCAGGCTGCCGGATTCAAGTCTACCACCCGGTTTTGGGTGTCCAGCACGAGCACGCCTTCGTTCATGCTTTCGATCAACGCGGTGCGGGCAATGGGAACGGTGTCCAGGAAGCGGTAACGAACGAGGTTTTGCAGCAACAAGATGGCTGTGATCGTGAAGCCAAAGGGGGTTAGATCGAGATTGGGGACGGGCGTTAGCCCCACCAGATAGAGC
Organism: Anaerolineales bacterium; assembly: GCA_027019845.1. GTDB lineage: Bacteria > Chloroflexota > Anaerolineae > Anaerolineales > JABWBV01 > JALUWE01. The sequence continues at coordinate 9,604 of JALUWE010000244.1, forward strand.
AGGTTGCCCAACCAGGGAGCGAGGGCAGCCAGCAGGAGACTGATGACTTGCGGTTGGTGGAACTTTGCTGTGTTGAGCAGCCCGTGAATGTATAGCCCCGTGCCGGAAAGAAATAGCGCGTACGCGTAAGCCACCTCCAGCCGGAAGACCGGTCCCGGCTCGGAGACCAACAGAGAAATGGCCCCGCGTTGATCGATGTTATACGAGGCCCAAAATAGATTGTGAAACGGATTCGTCCATAGAGCGATCACGCCCAACGCCGGAACGAGTGCCAGCAACAGCACGGTGTTCTTTTTGAGCCAGCGATCATGGTAATTGTATTGAAACGAGAACACAAACCAGGCAACAGGAATGAGCAAAATCCCTGTAAATTTGATCTTTGCCCAGAGAATTTTTGCGCTTAGCTCTGCCACACCGATCTCAAAACCATACGCCAGAGACCATAACGACACGCCAAACGCCATCAGCGCGAAAATGCTGGCGCCCCGGGTTGCTCGCCTTCGAAGGGCACTGATGCTCGTTGCACCTGTCAGAATTGCAGCAAGGAAGAGAGGAAGAATGTATAACCAGACCGTGGATGAAAGCTTCATCTGAGTTTCGTTCCCTTGTTGGGTTGTTGACCTGTTTTTACCAAAGGTTGGGTGGAATATCATTTGGATTTCGTTTCAGTTGTAGATGTTTTTCTCATAACGCGACAGTACTGACGCAGTTGAGAAATCGAGTACGAGTTTGGTGTTGCGAGCACCCGAAAGGATGCGCCTGCCCTGAGCTATCCTGGCACGCAGCGGAAAACACTGCCCGATACAGCAGGGGGAGAGCCGCCCATCCTCGCCGTTCACGACATTCTCTAATGGAACCCCGCCTACCCGGTGGCTGTGGACGTGCGTCGGTTCGAGGTGGAGATGGCAAAAGCGGAACCGTTCCTCCATACGCCCCTTGACCAGACGCTGTACCCAGCCATCGCTTCCTTACGGGCCGCGCTCGATCTGTATTCCCGCCGATCTGTTGCTCGGCTTCGATCTACTCGTGACTTTTACGCCGATTGGCTGAACACCTGGCGCACGAAGTACCAGCGGCAGGCGCTGATCTCGCTGGCACGACTGGTGGAAAGTTATGGCCGCGCCGGGCAGTCTCGCCGCATGGAAGCGCTCGCGCGCCGCCAACTGGAGCTTGATCCGGACCGCGAAATCGCCCACCTCCAGCTCATGCGGGCCCACCTGGCGCAGGGAGAATACATGGCTGCGCTCAGGCATTACGCGGCTTACGAAGAGCGACTCGCGGAATACGGGAAGCAACTCACCGCCGTTGCAAATGCTGCGCCAGCGGGCAATTGCATACCGCCAGCAAGCGGAATTGGAAGCAGACGACGGCGAGTTCGTGGCACAGATGGGAGGAACGATTGTCCGTTACCGAGATTGCCAACCGCGTGGTGACGAGCATCAATGCGCTCAAGACCACGATGCCCGATTTATCGCCCCGGCATCGCAGCATCGAAGCGCGCTTACCGGTTCCTATGCTCTGCTCTCGCCAGCGCAGCGGCGAATTCTGGCGCGCTTTGCTGTTTTTCGCGGCGGCAGGCATCGAGGGTTTGTCATTGCTGGTGCACCGCGCTCTGCTCCGACAGCAGGGAAAACGATACACCATGCACGAATTGATCCGCCAGTTCGCGCTGCACAAACTGGAACAATCCGGGGACAAGACAACCGCTGAACGCGCCCATGCGGCGTATTACCTGCGCTTGCTCACCTCCCACAAAAGCGATTTGTACGGCCCCCAGCCGCTCACCGCGATTCGCCAATTGCGCCCGGAACGGGAAAACCTCCACAAACATAGCCGATACCGGGAGGCATGTACACATTGGCAAAAAGCGTTAGCCATTTCGCTGGAACTGGAAGACCGGTATGCTATTGCTATGTACCACAACAATTTTAGGAGACGCTTTGCGTGAGTTGGGCGATTCTCCCAAGGGGAACTGGGGGAACTGGGGGGAACTGAGGGAACTGGGGGGAACTGGGGGAACTGGACGTTTTATTCTAATGGGTGGGCGGCTTCCTACTTCTTACTCCCTACTTCTTACTCCCTACTTCTTACTCCCTACTTCTTACTCCCTACTTCCTGCTTCCCGCCATAACCAACAAACAAAAAGGTGCTGGCCTTGCTGACCAGCACCTTGTTCGTGTACAGGTATTGCGGGTTACTGATTCAACGTGAACGGTTT
>JALUWE010000245.1 GCA_027019845.1 Anaerolineales bacterium
CACCCCAACCGGCGGCAGCGGGCAGATCGCTTTTGCCTCCGACCGTTCCGGCCTGCCCCAAATCTGGGTGATGAATGTGGATGGCAGCGGTCTTAGACAGGTAACTGAGATGAGTAAGGGCGCGTGCCAGCCCGATTGGTCGCCGGACGGCACCAAAATCGTGTTCATCTCTCCCTGCGTTGGCGAAAAAGAGGAATATCCCGGCGCAAGCATGTACATCATCAACCTGGATGGCACCGGCCTGACCGCTCTGCCCACCACCCCCGGCGGCGATTACGACCCGGCCTGGTCCCCCGACGGCAAATTCATTGCCTTTAGCTCCCTGCGCAACGGGCGCACACAGGTTTTTGCCCTCAATCTGGACACCATGATCGTGCAACTGCTGGCAGGAGATGGCTTCAAAAACATGCAGCCGGAATACTATCGGGGAGGCGAGAAAATCATCTTCGTCACTGCCCGCCGCGGCCCCTTTCAAATTTGGTGGATGAACCCAGATGGCACCCAGCAAGAACTCTTCTCTCGTAGTGGTGAACTCAAAGACACCCTCCCGGCCTCGACCCCGGATGGTGAACTGATCGTCTTCACACAGCGGGAATTTCCGGTTGGGATTCCCAACCTGGTGGCTGCGCCTGTCGCAGAGGCGGGGTTCACCGAATATTTTTTGATCGACGACCTGACCCCCCGACGTTCGCCTCACATCTCCCCGGATGGCGTTTGGGTGGTCTACGAAAGCTGGCCGAACGGAGTCAACCACGACATCTATCTGATGACGTTGGATGGGGAATACGTTACCCAACTAACCACCGACCCGGCTTACGAATTCGATCCGGTATGGCGACCTGTGCCCTAAAAAAAAAAAACACCCCAGGCAAAGCCTGGGGTGTTTTCGTTCATTGCTGTTCTGTCCGAAACCGCAACATCCGCAGCCCGTTCAGGGAAACCAAAACTGTGCTCCCTTCGTGGCCGACCACACTGAGCGGCAGAGCTAACTGAAACCCTAACACAGAGACGATCAACACCACAATCACGCCCATCGCAAAAGCAAGATTTTGAACCAACCGCTTGCGTGTCTGGCGGCTGAGCGCGATGGTGTAAGCGATCTTGGTCAGATCGTCCCCCATGAGCACAATATCCGCGGTCTCCAGCGCCACGTCCGTGCCGGCCGCGCCCATGGCGATCCCCAACGAGGCCGTAGCCAGCGCGGGCGCGTCGTTCACCCCGTCACCTACCATGGCAACCGGCCCGTATTTCCGCTCGATCTGCTGAATGATGCGCAGTTTGTCCTCCGGCAGCAAACCGGCATAGAATTCATCCACCGCGGCCTGGGCCGCGATGTTCTCGGCCACGCGCTGATTGTCGCCGGTGAGCATAATTACACGCTCTATGCCCTGTTTTTTTAGCTCCCGGATGATGTGCGCCACGTTCTCCCGCAACACGTCCGCGATGGCGATCAGACCTAACACCTCGCCGCGCCCCCCATCATCTCTGGCAACCAGCACGCAGGTTTTGCCGCGGGTCTCGAAGTCTATCACCCGCGCTGCGAACTCTCCCAGTGGAATGTGGGGGTATTGCTCGAAGTAGCGCAGATTGCCGATGTGGATTTGCTGCCCCTCCACGTTGGCGCGCACCCCTTTCCCGGTCGTGGACTGAAACCCGCTGGCCTCCGCCACGGCCAGGCCGCGCGTTCGCGCCGCGTTGACGATGGCTTGCGCCAGAGGATGTTCGGATTTGGCCTCTACCGCCGCAGCCAGGGCCAACACCTGGTTCGCGCTTGCGCCCCGGGCCGGCAGGATGTCCGTCACCTGTGGTTTCCCCTCGGTCAGGGTGCCGGTTTTGTCGAAGGCGATTACCTTGATGCTGGCGGCGCGCTCCAGATGCACCCCGCCTTTGAACAGCACCCCCTGCCGGGCGCCGTTGGCAATGGCCGAGAGCACCGTGGCGGGCGTGCTGATCACCAACGCGCAGGGCGAAGCAGCCACGATCAACGACATCGCCCGGTAAAATGCCGGGGCAAACGCCTCGCCCAACCACAGCATGGCAACCGGAATGGACAGGCTGGCAAAAACGATCACCCCCAGCGCGTAGTATTGTTCGGCTTTATCGATGAAGCGCTGGGTGCGGGCTTTCTGGCTTTGGGCTTCTTCCACCAGTTTGATCAGCCGGGCGATGGTGGAGTCCTTCGCCAGCTTGCTCACCCGAATCTCCAGCCCGCCGAGCTGGTTGATTGTGCCGGCCAACACCTGATCGCCTACCTGTTTGCTCACCGGGATGGATTCGCCGGTGATGGAAGATTGATCCACCGCGCTTTCCCCTTCCACGACAATGCCGTCTAAGGGAATACGTTCGCCGGGGCGTACAATGATGCGGTCCCCGATCACGATCTGCTCGATGGGCAGCCTGACGATGCGCCCTCCGCGCCGGGTCAGGGCTTCAGCGGGGCGCAGTTCCATCAAGGCGCGGATGGCGTTGCGCGTTCGGTCGAGGGCGTAGGATTGCAGCACGTTCGACAACGAAAACAGGAACAACAGCACCGCGCCCTCGAAAGGCGCGCCCACCACGGCGGCGCCCAACGCAGCGATGATCATCAGCAAATCGATGTCGATTGTCCATTGGCGCAGCGATTCCAGCCCGGCTTTCAGCCCATACGCGCCGCCCGTTATGTAGGCCAGCGCGTAGAAAACGTTTGCCAGCAGATGGAGCGTGGTGAGTTTCTCGAACCCCAGCCCCGTCAGCATGAAAACGAACGTCCAGACCATAAACCACATCTCGACGCGGCCCTTTTGTAGCCACTGGCTGAGCGCTGAGGCGGGCTTGGCACGGCGCGGCTGTCCGGGTTTGGCCGCCAACTGCTCTTCAACCGGTACCACCGCCGCGCCCATCTGCATGACGTGCGTGATGATCTGTTCCCGTGTGGTAACCTGGCTATCGTAGGTCACCGACAACACGCCGCTGATGTAACTGGCACTGGCTTTGCGCACCCCGGGCAGCTTGCGGACTTTGTTTTCCAGATTGAGCGCGCAGGTCTCGCAGGCGCGCCCTCCGCGTCGCTCCAACAGCATGGTGCAGGTTTCCAACGGCTCCTCCACCCCCTTTTTGGCGTTTGCCTCATGATCCAGTCTGAAATTCAATACCTTGTCCATGTAAATCCTTTTCTTTTCGATAAAGCAGAGAGGGGCGGGCAGGTAGACAAATTAGACAAATTAGACAAATTAGACAAATTAGACAAATTAGACAAACTAGACAAATTAGACAGGTAAACAACACCTACCCACCTGCCTGCTCGCGGCATTCCTCGCACAGACCATAGTAAATCACGCTTGCGCCCGTGATCTGGTAGCCGGAATTGCTCTTGACGTCCGCTTCCAGCGAGCGTACATGCGGGCTGTCGAAGTCGATGATTTTATGGCAAGAGACACAAACCAGGTTGACGTGTGGCGAGGTGTCTGCGTCATAACGCGCGGCTCCCTCCATGTCATTTCCTAGATAGTTGATCACACCCAGGCTGACCAGCGTTTCCAACGTGTTGTACACCGTGGTGAGACTCAAGGATGGGTAGTCTGGCCGCAATTTCTCGAAAATGCTCTGTGCCGAAGGGTGGGTTGTGTTCTCCGCGAGCGCGCGGCAAATTGCCAGTCGCTGCGGCGTGAGGCGCAGCCCGGCCTCTCGAAGGCTTTGGATGAGTAAAGTTTGTGATTCCACTTTTTGTTTGTGTTTGTTTCAAATTTGTATTGATTATAATTTATGGGGGAGAGGTTGTCAAGCGAATTGGAGACCGGGCGGGCAGCCTGCGCGGCGTGCAATGGACAGAACGTCTCACACCGCACCCAAGAATAGCTGCCTCTATTGTAATTTTTTGCACTTTCGGTGATAATGAAAATTGCAACTTGCCTCGACATAGGAGAAACCCCGTTTATGAAAAAAGCCAAGCTAAAAAAACCTAAGAAACCGCATCTTCAATCCGAATCTTCTTCGTCATCGAAATTTTTATGGATTGGCGTTGTGACGCTGGTGTTTATCATCGTTGCAGCAATCGTGTGGCGCAGAACGGCCTCCCCGTTCGAGTTTGTGGGGGGGGACGAGAGCGTGATCGTGTTGCTACGGAATGACTACGCCGGCAATTACCAGGTACGGTACATTGGCGACGAACCTACCACTCTCAATCGGGTTGTACCCATCATTGAATCCCCGCAGCGCGTCTTGTACGTCAGCATTCAAGATGTTTTTGTTGTCTTGAGTGGAAAAGAAATCCGGCTCGAAACCGGTGGATATGTGCCCGAAGGGCAAACCATCACCCTGCAACCGGGAGAGACTTTTACAATCAAGGTGGTCTATTATGGGGAAGAGATCGGCGGGCACTACGTATATGGCTTCCGCCTGGGGTATGGGCCGGGCAACGAGATTCAATTGATCATCAGAGACAGAGAGTTTACCGTTTTCGTGGAGTAATACAATGACAAATCCCACTTTCCGAAAAATCGACGGCAAGGCCATTGCCGCTGAGATTCGCGCCGAAATCGCGCAAAAGGTGGCCGCCCGTTTGGAGAAGGGACTCTCCCGTCCCGGGCTGGCGACCGTTTTGGTGGGAGAGAATCCCGCCTCTGAGGTGTACGTGCGCATGAAGCGTAAAGCCTGCGCGGAGGTGGGTATCGAATCGTTCGGACACCACCTTCCAGAAGACGCCTCCCAAAACCAGGTCGAATCCCTGGTCGCCGAGTTGAACGCCGATCCGCGCGTCAACGGCATTTTGGTTCAGTTGCCCCTGCCCGGGCACCTGGACGAGGAAAAAGTGCTGCAAACCATCTCCATCGAGAAAGACGTGGACGGTTTTCACCCGATCAACATCGGGCGGCTGGCGCAGAAGGGCCGCGAACCGCTGTTCGTGCCCTGCACGCCGTATGGCTGTATGGTTTTGCTCGAACGCGCCGGCGCGCAGATCGAGGGCGCCAACGCGGTGGTGCTGGGGCGCTCCAACATTGTGGGGATGCCGGCCGCGCTGTTGCTGATCGAGCGCAACGCCACCGTGACCGTGTGCCACTCGCGCACCCGCAACCTGCCGGAGGTCGTCCGCCGCGCCGACATCCTGATCGCCGCGGTGGGCCGGCCCGAGATGGTGCGCGGGGACTGGGTCAAGCCCGGCGCGTACGTGATCGACGTGGGCATCAACCGGGTGGAGGACCCCACCCGAAAACGCGGCTACCGCCTGGTCGGCGACGTGGCCTACGAGGAGGTCAAAGAAGTGGCCCGCGCGGCCACCCCGGTCCCCGGCGGCGTCGGCCCGATGACTATCGCCATGCTGCTGCAAAACACCCTGCGCGCGGCTGAAATCGCGGATGCAAACGAAAATCTCTGATAAGACTTACGCACTTGAAAGTCGCACCCAGACCTCACAGGTCTCAAAGCGCATGGAGATGTCCGGATGCAATCTGTTTTGGGTAAAATCTTCCTGCATCGTGTGGTAGTAGACCTGTGAGGTCCCAACTGCGTAAGTACTATCTTTGAGAGGTAACCACAGCCGGACGGGCGGCTGAACGCCGGGACGCCCTGATCCACGAAAAGCCGTGCCTTGCAAAGGGTATGCGAAGGCACTGCCTTCACCTACCCTGAGTTGCAATACCCAATTACCAATACCCAATATCCTATCCCCACTCCCTATCCCTATCCCTATCCCTATCCCCATCCCCATCCCCATCCCTATCCCCAACTCCCCCATGCCCACCCTGCTTGTCAAAAACGCCGCGTTGCTGGCAACCTTCGACCACAACCGCCGTGAAATCCGCGGCGGTGGCCTGTTTATCCGTGACGGCTTTATCGAACAGGTCGGGCCGACCACAGAGCTGCCCGCCGAAGCTGACGAAGTGCTCGACCTCTCCGGCCACGTCTTGCTCCCCGGCCTGATCAACACCCACCACCACTTTTACCAGACCCTGACGCGCGCGGTGCCCGCCGCGCAGGATGCCAACCTGTTCAATTGGCTGAAAACCCTGTACCCGATCTGGGCGCGGCTCACCCCCGAAGACATCTACACCTCCACCCAGACCGCGCTGGCCGAGCTGGCCCTCTCCGGCTGCACCACGGCCTCCGATCACCTGTACCTGTTCCCCAACGGCGCGCGGCTGGACGACGAGATCCACGCGGCGCGCGAGATCGGCCTGCGCCTGCACGCCTCGCGCGGCGCCATGAGCCTGGGCGAATCCCAGGGCGGCCTGCCCCCCGACTCGGTCGTCGAACACGAAGACGCCATCCTGCGCGACTCCCAACGCCTGATCGAGCAGTACCATGACCCGGACCCCGGCGCGTTCACCCGCATCGTGCTGGCTCCTTGCTCGCCCTTCAGCGTCACCCCGGACTTGATGAAGCAAAGCGCGGCCCTGGCGCGGGCATACGGCCTGCACCTGCACACCCACCTGGCCGAAACCGCGGACGAAGAAGCCTTCTGCCTGGAGATGTTCGGCAAACGCCCGGTCGCGCTGATGGAGGCACTCGACTGGGTGGGAGAGGACGTGTGGTTCGCGCACTCGGTACATGTGAACGAGGCGGAGATCGCGCGGTACGCCCGCACGGGCTGCGGCGTGGCGCACTGCCCCTCCTCCAACATGCGGCTGGCCTCCGGCATCGCGCCGGTGCTGGCCATGCGCGCCGCGGGCGTGAACGTCGGCCTGGGCGTGGACGGCTCGGCCAGCAACGACAGCTCGCACATGCTGGCCGAAGCGCGGCAGGCCATGCTGCTCTCCCGGCTGGATGCGGGGTTGCGCGGGGCCTCGCTCTCCGCGGAAGACGCGCCGCCGCTGATGACCGCGCGGCAGGCGCTGGAACTGGCAACCCGCGGCGGCGCGGCGGTGCTCGGACGGGAGGACATCGGCTCGCTGGCGCCCGGCAAGTGCGCCGACTTCTTCGCGGTGGACCTCAACCGCCTCGACTACGCCGGCGCGTTGCACGATCCCCTGGCCGCGCTGGTGTTCTGCAACCCGGCCCGGGTCGATTACACCGTGGTTGGCGGGCGGTTTGTGGTCCGGGAGGGGCAGCTGCTCAGCGTCGATTTGCCCTCCCTGATCGAAAAACACAACCGGGCTGCCAGACGTTTGCTCGATGGCTGATCCTACCTCCACACAATACCGCGCCACTTTCATCCCCATCGACCGCCGCTTTGCGCTGGCGGCCAACCAGCCTTTGCCGGACCGCGTCCAGGGCGCCGCTCTGTTTGCCGACGTTTCCGGCTTCACCCCCCTGACCGAGGCCTTTGTGCGCGCCCTGGGCCCCAAACGCGGGACCGAAGAGTTTCTGGTCATCCTCAACCAGGTGTACGAAGTGCTCATCGGCCAGGTGCATCGCTACCGCGGCAGTGTGATCAGCTTTAGCGGCGATGCCATCTCCTGTTGGTTCGATGCCGACGATGGCCGCCGCGCGCTGAGCGCCGCGCTGGCAATGCAGCGGGGGATGTCTCGCTTTGCTCGTGTGCCCATCCCGGATGGCCGCGCCATCACCCTGGCGGTCAAAATCGGGGTCAGCGTTGGCCCGGCGCGGCGTTTTGTGGTGGGGGACCCGCGACACAAGCGCATAGACGTGCTTGCGGGCCGCGCTGTCGATCAGGTCGCGCTGGCGGAACAACAGGCGCGCAAAGGCGAGGTTGTGGCCCCGGAAGCGGTGCTCCACGGCTGCGCGGGGGAGGTGGAGGCGGGCGAGTGGCGGGTACACCAGAGCAGTGGAGCGCGTTTCGCGGTGGTGAAGTCGCTTGCGAACCTGGCCGCGCCCCAGCCCTGGCCCCCCGAACCTTTGTTGCCGGAGCACGTGGTGGATGAATGGCAGGTGGAGGCGGTGCGCCAACGGCTGCACAAGGGGCGGGCGTTGTTCCTGGCTGAGCTGCGCCCGGCAGTCGCTTTGTTTTTGAAGTTTGGCGGCCTGGATTACGATCAGGATGACCAGGCCGGAAGTAAGCTGGACGCCTACATTCGCTGGGTGCAGGGTGTGCTGGCGCGCTATGAGGGGATTTTGCTGCAAATTTCGATGGGGGACAAAGGCAGTTATTTGTATGCCGTGTTTGGCGCACCCGTGGCGCACGATGATGAAGTGTTGCGCGCCATCTCGGCCGCGGTGGCGCTCAAAGACCTGCCCGGCAAACTGCAATATATCCGCAATGTGCAGATCGGAATCACGCAGGGGCAGATGCGCACGGGCGAATCAGGCGCCTCGACCCGTCAAACGTACGCAGTGCTGGGCGACAAGGCCAACCTGGCCGCCCGCTTGATGTTGCTGCCCCGGCCAGGGGAGATTTACTGTGATCGAGCGGTGTACCAGGCCGCGCGACATCGCTGGCAGTTCGAGGCGTTGCCGGCCGCGCGTGTCAAAGGGAAAGCCAGCCTGATCCGGCCATATCGGCTTATGGGGCCAGTCGGCTCTACCGGCCAGCTAACCGTTTCCCCGCAGGAAATGGTTGGCCGGCAGGCGGAACGGGCGTACCTGGAAAAAAGCCTGCGGGCTGTCAAGCAGGGGGAACAGCGTTTTATGATGATCGAGGGTGAGGCCGGGATCGGAAAATCGCGGCTGGTCGGTGCTCTGGGGGGGCTGCTCCGCCAGCACGAACTGGTTGGTTTGCTGGGGTATGGCCAGAGCATCGAACGGCAAACGCCTTACCGTGCCTGGCGGGATATTCTGTTGACCTACTTTGGTGTCGAAAAGCTCAAAGACCCTCGCCAACGTCGTTTGCAGATTCGCGAATTCGTGGCCGAAACCGTACCCGATCAACTGCCTCGTCTGCCCGTTTTGGAAGACATCTTGCACCTCGGCTTCGAGGAAAACGAGCTGACGCGCAACCTCCCCACAGACCTGCGCCGGCAGAACGTTTTCTCGCTTGTGCTGGCCTTGATGCGCGCCTGGGCCAGAGAGCAACCGCTGATATTGGTGCTGGAGGACGCGCACTGGCTGGATAGTTTGTCGTGGGAGTTGTCTCTCCAGATCGCACGTGGTTTACAAGCTTCCGGGGAGCCGCTCTTGTTCGTGTGGGTGAATCGTCCCATCGAGCCGCTCAGCGCGCTGGTGCAATACCAACGCGCGCTCCAAAAGCTGCCCTCCTGGAAGACGCTCACCCTCGAGGCATTGCCGCACAATGAAATGGTGGCGCTGATCGGCCAGGAACTGCGCATTTCGCCGGACGACCTGCCCCCCGATCTGGTGACGTTCGTGGCCTCCCGCGCCGAGGGCAACCCGTTTTTTGCCCAGGAACTGCTGTTCGCCTTGCGGGAGCAAAATCTGCTTCGTATTGAGGAGCACGACTCAGGCGCGCGGCGGGTGGCCGCATTTCGTCTGGGGGAGGCTTCTCGCGTGTTGCCTGACACGCTGCAAGGCCTGATCCTGACCCGTATCGATGGCCTCTCCCCGCGCCAGAAGTTCGTCCTCAAAGTGGCCGCGGTGGTGGGGCGCACCTTTTCGATCAACCCTTTACATTACGTGATGAACGTTCACGTGAATTTGCAGCGCGCCAGGCTGGTGCAGCACCTCGATCATTTTGTGCAACTCGACCTGGTGCAACTGGAGAGTCAGGAGCCAGAACTCACCTACCTGTTCAAACACATCATCACCCAGGAAGTGGCTTACCAGACGCTGCTATACGCGCAGCGCCGCCAACTGCACCGCGCGGTGGCTGAGTGGTACGAACTCACCTATGGGGAACTGGAGACGCTGGGGCGAGGTAGTCCCCAGGTGCGCCGCGTGGATGATTACGCGGTTGGAACGCCGCCCTCGCTGGCGCCTTTTCTCCCGCTGTTGGTGCATCACTATCATCATGCCGAAGTTTTCGATAAAGAGTTGCTCTTTGCACGTCTGGCCGCGGACCAGGCGCGCACCCAATATGCAAACGAGGAGGCGCTGGCCTATTTGAGCCGCGCAATCGAGCTGGAGCAGGATGAAACCAGACGCTATCACCTCCACCTGGCCCGCGAAGAGATTTACGGGCTGCTGGGCAGGCGGGAGGACCAGCGCCGCGAATTGGAAACCCTGGCGGGATTCTCCTCGGTTCGAGAACATGCGCCTCGAAGGGCGTCCGTCCTTCTCCGCCGCGCGGCTTTTGCCAAATTGACCGGCGCGTATTCCGAGGCCCTGGAAAGCGCGCGGGCCGTCATAGCTATCGGGCGGGAAGAGAACGACCCCATGCTGGCGGCCCGGGGCGAGTGGGTGCAGGGACAGATTTTGGTGCAGATGGGCGACTATGCTCATGCTGTCGAACATTTCGAACGGGTATTGCCACCCTTTCGAGAAGCCGGTACGCGGGAAGATGTGGCCGCCATTTTGGGGGATTTCGGACTGGCCTTTTTTTATCAAGGCGATTATGTTCAGTCGATCCATTATTTCGAGCGGGCGCTGGCAATCGCCCATGAAATCGGCCTGCGCCGCGCGGAGATTCAATTTTTGGGAAATCTGGCGGGCGCTTCCTGGGCTTTGGGCGCCATGGAAGAGTCTATCAACCATTACCGGCAGGTGTTGGCGATCAGCCGCGAGATCGGCGACCGCCGCGCGGAGGGTATCACACTCGGCAACCTCGGTATTGCGTATCGCTTTTCGAGAGATCTCAATCGGGCGATTGAATATCTGGAGCAGGCTTTGCAGATCAGTCGCGAAATCGGCGACCGGCGCAAAGAAGCCACCTGGCTGGGCAATCTGGGCGGGGTTTTTCTGTTCGCCGGTCAGCCCGAAAAATCCATCCGGTATTTCGAGCGGGCGTTGGACATCTGCCGCGAGATCGGCAACCGCAACGGAGAAGCGAGCTGGCTCGAGGAATTGTCGATGTCTTACCGTCTCAATGGTAGCCTGGAGAGAGCGGTGGCGCTCTCGGAAGAGTCGCTGGCCCTCCGTCGCCAGATCGGCAATCGACATGGCGAGGCCAATTGTTTGGAGAACCTGGGTTTGATTTATGCGGATATGCGGCGTTGGGATCAGGCCTATGCCTTCTTCCAGCAGGCGTTGTCACTGCGCCGTGAGCTGAACCAACCCCATCTGGCTATCGACGCGTTAGCAGGCCTGGCTGGTGTGGCCTGGCAGGAAAAACGTTTGCAACAGGCCGGACGTTATGTGGATGAGATTTGGGAATACTGGCGCCGGCATCCCACCCTGGAGGGAACGGTTTATCCTTTGCGCGCCTTGTGGATTGCCTACCAGGTCTTCCAGGAACTGGATCAGCCGCGTGCCGCGCAGCTCATCCAGTGTGCGCAGACCATGTTATCGGAACAGGCTGGCAAAATCTCCGAACCCTCGATGCGAGAATCTTTTCTCAACAACATTCCAGAACACAAAGCCATCGCCGGCGTTGGAATGGCGAAGGAAATGCGTTGAGCAGGCGGGCTAATAGGTTGTCATCTGTCCGCCGGTGATCAGGGAAGCGCCGCAGTTCGGACAGGTTTCCGAATCGGCGGGAATTTTGGTGTTGCAGTTCGAGCATCTCACCTTCAGGTTGCGTAGTTGCACAAAGGAGACTGTCACATCGACATTGCCCAATTTGAGCACGTCACCGCTTTTGAGCGTTGCGGATTTGCCGGGCGCAAGATTTACCCTCCCGCTGATGAGAATGTTACTTGTGCTGAGGTTTGTTACCGAGAGATTGTCCCCTGTCTGCGTCATCCTGGCGTGTTGCCCGGCCACGCTGGGGTCCGTAATGACCACATCACTCCCGGCCCGCCGACCGATCACAATCTGGTTTTCCAACCGTACAATTTTGGTTCGTGTTTTTCCCGCAATCTTCCATTGGAAAGAAAGGGTATACATGGAGAACTCCTTCGAAAGTTGTGCTTTTCAAGCTACTGCCCGAATCGCTCCTGTTTT
>JALUWE010000246.1 GCA_027019845.1 Anaerolineales bacterium
GGTGTCTCCATGAACGGCGCGCAGTTTTCGCTTGCGCCGGATGGAAACAATCAAACATTCGGGCGGTAGTTCGATGGTTTTGACGCGGCGACCGGCCACCGGCGCGTTGGGTGGAATTTCGACCTGGATGAACCCGGCTCCGTCCAGCTTCCCCAGATTCAACACCTCGGCGCGGTGCTGGTGGGAAGCCTGCTGGGCGATGGCCTGATTATAGGCGTGGACCACATTTCTGCGGCGCACCACCCCCACCAGACGACGGGGCGCCCTCCTGTCAACCACGGGCAGCACGCTGATCTCGCCGGTCCCCAACCGGCGCAGCGCCATCCACATGGGTTCGTCCGGGTAGGCAACCATCACGCCGTCGGTGGTGGCGATGTCGCGGACGGTTTTTCCATCGACGCTGCCGCTAGAGATCGCCTGTTCCAGGTCTCGAATGCTGACCACCCCGACCAGCTCCCCGGTTTCGTTCACCACCGGCAACCCGTGGTGGTGGGTGCGTTCGAATTCGTCGATCAGCTCTTTCAACGGCATGTCGATTCGCACCGCATCTGGATTTTTGGACATTGCCTCTCCCACTGTGACGCTCTGCATCAAATCGATTTTTTGGCCCCGCGAGAGCGTGATGCCGCGTAGTTTGAGCTTGAGCGTGTAGATGGATTCTGCAAACAGGTGTTCGGCCAGCAGGGTGGCGATCACCGTGCCGAACATCAGCGGCAGGATCAGCCGGTAGTCGCCTGACATCTCGAAGACGATCAGGATGGCGGTGATGGGCGCGCGCGCCGCGCCGGCAAACACCGCGGCCATGCCCACGATGGCGTATGCGCCAGGGTGCAATACCACGCCGGGAAACAGCCCCTGGGCGATCCGGCCGACGATCCCCCCTAACACCGCGCCCATGAACAAGGCTGGCGCGAACACCCCCCCGGAGTTGCCGGCCCCCAGCGTGAAAGTGGTCGCCAGCAGTTTCAGAACCAGCAGGGCAAACATGATGCCCAAAGACATCTGGAAATCGTCGGAAATGGCTTCCCCGATCAAATCCAGGCCAGGCCCTAACACCTGATGATCGGACAAGAGCAGGGCTACGCCAGCGGTGAGCCACATGCCGATCATGGTTTTGACCGGCATGGGAATTTTCCAGTTGTCGAACAGTCCCTCCAGGCCGTACAGCAGCCGGATGAATAGGACTGCCACCAGGGCGGCCAGCACCCCCAAGATCAGATAAATGAGCAACTCTCCCAGGTGATTCAGAGCGTACTGGGGCACGTTGAAGGCGGGCTGTTCCCCCAGGAAGATGCGCCCGATAATGCCGGCCGAGACCGCGCTGATCACGATGGCGCCAAAGTTACGCGCGTGCAGCTCTTGCAAGATCACTTCCAGCGCGAAAATTGCGCCCGCGATGGGTGCGTTGAAGGTAGCTGCGATCCCGGCGGCCGCGCCGCACGCCACCAGGGTGCGTAACTGGTCCGCGGGCAGGCGCGCCCACTGGCCGAGAGTCGATCCCAGCGCGGAACCCACCTGCACGATCGGTCCTTCGCGGCCCGCCGAACCCCCGGCGCCAATCGTCAACGTCGAAGCCAACACTTTGACCGCGGCCACCCGGGGGCGGATGTGGCCGCCTTTCAGCGCAATCGCCTCCATCACCTCGGGCACGCCGTGGCCCTTTGCCTCTCTGGCCCAGCGATCCACCATGTACCCCACCAGCAGCCCGCCAAGCCCCATGATGAGCAGCAGCCCGGTCGTATTGCCGATGGATTCCCGCACCTGCGCGCTGAAGAGCGACATTTTCTCCAGCAGCCAGATGAAAAAAACAGCCCCCAAGCCTGTGCCGACCCCCACCAACAGCGCGGGCAAGATAAGTGTGAAATCCTGCGGGATTTTCAAGCGCGCCAGCCACGCATCCAACCAGATGATCGGGTTGCTTTGAGTGGAAGTGGAAGCAGTTTCTCGGGAGAATTTCATGTTCATTGTGTGCTATCCAGGCTGAGTGGTCACATCCAGGCAGTAATTTTACTGCAATTGTCACTTTTCGGTAGTCTCCCTGGACAAAGTTGTCGTGCCGAAATGAGCCGCTCACATGGAGCAATCAAGATGGGGGATGTTCGTCTCATTGGTAGTTACGCACTTGAAAAGTCGCACCCAGACCTCGCAGGTCTCAAAGCGCATGAAGATGCCCGGATGCAATCTATTGTGGGTAAAATCCTCTTGCATCGTGTGGTAGTAGACCTGTGAGGTCTCAACTGCGTAAGTACTGTCATTGGGTATAATCATGATTGCCCTGGCGAATTCGATGGCGATCCCCATTCTGCACACCAAATTACACATCCCCGACCCCCGTCCGGGGCTGGTGCCGCGCCCGCGCCTGTTGGCGCGGCTGGACGAGGGCGCGGCGCGCCAACTCACCCTGATCGCTGCGCCGGCGGGGTATGGCAAAACCACGCTGGTTGCCGCCTGGATCGCCAATCTGCGTTCACGCCAGGCCGATCACCCGCCGCCAGTGATCGCCTGGCTGTCCCTGGACTCCTCCGACGACGACCCGGCACGTTTTTTGACCTATCTGGAGGCAGCGTTACAAAAGGCGCACGCATCTTTGGAAGCCGCCCCTCTCTCCGGGACAACCACTCCGGAAG
>JALUWE010000247.1 GCA_027019845.1 Anaerolineales bacterium
GGTGAAGTGTGGGTGGCATTCGACCACACTGCGCGGCTGATCGAGGCCTTCAACGCCGAACCCGACAACTTTGTGGCCTTTGCGGCTCCCTCCGGCCCGAAGGGCAAAGGCTTCATGCCGGTCGTGGTTGGGCTGGGTATCCCGGTCACGGCCCCGGACCCCGAGGCTTCCGCCGCCCTGATCGAGTACCTCACCCGCCCGGATGTGCAGGCCGCGGTGCTCAAAGACCTGGGCTTCTTCCCGGTGGTTAGCGGTGTGGACTTCTCCAACCTGTCGCCGGGCGTTGCCATCGAGGCGGGCGCAGTGCAGGCGCAGGCCACCGCGCCGGACGCCATCCCCGCGCTGCTGCCGGTTGGCCTGGGTGAGCGCGGCGGCGAGATCAACCAGATCTTCCGCAACGCGTTCGACCGCGTGGTGTTGGAGGGCGAAGACATCGCCACCGTGCTGGCCGAAGAGGCCGCCAACCTGCAAGCCCTGATGAACGAAACCGGTGCACCGTGCTGGGCGCCTGACCCGCCGAGCGACGGGCCCTGCCAGGTGAATCCGTAAGTTCATGATCCACAGAGCGTGGTGCGTGCTTCAGCGCACCACGCTCTTTTCTACTCAGGCATGTCATTGCAAAGCGGTGTTTTTTCCACTTGAAGCAATCTCCCTACCGTCGCCGGAGACTGCTTCGTCCCACACCCTCCGAGTTCCCCCAAGTCTCTACGAGTTCCCCCCAAGTTCCTCCGAGTTCCTACGAGTTCCCCAAGTTCCTACGAGTTCCCCCAAGTTCCTACGAGTTTCCCCCCACCAAACCCCACATGAACTCAAATCCCCCCCCAAAAAAACCCAAGAAACGCAACTGGGCGCCCTACCTGCTCATCCTGCCTTCGGTGGTGTATCTCGCGCTTTTCTTTGCCTGGCCCATGGCTCGCGGGCTGGTGCTGGCCGTGTGGGACGACGAGGCGCTGCTCACCCTGCACACGGAAGCCGGGCAGGAAAGCCCGGTGGCGGGTAAGCTGCCGCAAGGCACACAACTCGACATTCTGGACCAGCAGGGCAACTTCGTCTCCCCGGAAGAGTTGGAAACGGGCAACCTGATCACCGAAACCTGGTTCAGGATCAAGGGAGAGGATGCCGCCGGGCAGACCGTCGAAGGGTGGGCGCCTGAAAGCCGCATCCGCATCCGGGAGGAGGCCGAAGACGGCACCCCCCTGGTTGGTTCCGTGCGCACCAAACTGGGCACCACCGCGGACCCGCTCACCAGCATCTACGCCGAACCCAACAAAAACAGCCCGCTGGCGGGAAAATTGGAAGCCCGCACCCGCGTGGACATCGAGGAAATCACCGTTCTGGAAGTCTGGTACAAAGTCAAAGGCGAGGACGCCGCGGGCCAGCCTGTGGAGGGCTGGGCGCAGTCGCGCTACATCCAGGTGTTCAGCGACGAAACCAGAGGCCGTGTGGACCGGGGGAACACCGGCCAGATCACGCTGGCGTTCATCAAGAAGATGGTCAACGACCGCTTCTTCATGCCGGCCCTGAAAACCACCCTGTTGTTGATGGTCATCATCATCCCCACCCAATTCGTGCTCGCCGTGATCATGGCGCTGGTGATTCAAGCCCGCCTGAAAGGGAATTCTTTGTTCCTGTACGTTTTCGCCATCCCGTTGGGTGTGTCCGATCTGGCGGTGGGCATTGTGTGGTTTTCGATTTTCACCCAACACGGGCTGCTCAACAGCGTGTTGCAAGGGTTAGGGCTGATCGACTCGCCCCGTCTGTACCTGACTGCGGATACGCGGCAGTGGATCATCGCGGCCATCTGGCTGGCAGAAGTGTGGCGCGCCACCTCGATTGTGATGGTGATCGTGGTCTCCGGGCTGCAGGCCATCTCCCAGGAGGTGTTGGAGGCCGCGGAGTTGTTCGGGGCCAACCTGTGGCAGCGCGTCCGGTACGTCATCCTGCCGCTGTTGAAGCCCAGCCTGCAAGTCGCCCTCATCCTGCGCACCATTCTGGCGCTGCAAGTGTTCGCCGTGGTGATCGCCCTGAGCGGAGGCGACGTGGTCACTGTGCTGGCGAACGAAACCTTCCGCCAGTACAGCGACTTCCGCAACCCCAACGTCGCGGCATCCTATGCCGGGTTCATTCTGTTGCTTTCCATGATCAGCGCGTTCTTCTACCTGCGCACCATCCGAACGACTGAGGAGCTGTCCGCATGAGCACGCAAACCGACGCCATCCCTATCCAGGTTTCCGAAGAGGTGCTGGCCGTGCATCGCAAAATGCTGCGGCGGCAAAAAATCCGCCGCGCGGTCACCTACCTGATCGGCATCCTGATCGCGCTTTGGATACTGGTGCCGATTTACTTCATCGGCTCGATGGCCCTGACCACTCCCGAGGCGGTGCGCGCCTACCCCAAGGGCGTACTCCCGTTCATCCCCTTCTCCCTGGACACCATGCGTTTTTTCCTGGCCTCGCAGGGCATCATTCCGGGGGTGATCAACAGCGTGATCGTCGCTGTGATCACCCTGGTGCTCTCCACGGTCATCGCCGCGCCGGCGGGCTACGCCATCTCGCGCTACATCTTTCCGGGGCGCGATTTCTTCCGGCTCTCGATTTTGGCGGTGCGCGCCTTCCCCATCGTG
>JALUWE010000248.1 GCA_027019845.1 Anaerolineales bacterium
GGGGTAGGCGGTACCGTGCGGGTGTGGGGTCTGCCCGCGGCCCCGTAATCCGCCCCCGATTTGCTCGTAAATCCGTATCCGAAGGGGTATAATCCGAGGCGAGGATCGTGAATCGTGAATCGTGAATCGTAAAGCGTAAGGCGTAAATCCCAATACCCATCCTTCGACTTCAGGCTCGCTACGCTCCCCTTCCGCTCAGGATGTAATACCCAATTACCCAATTACCCAATTACCCAATTACCCAATTACCCAACCCCCCATGCTCCTCATCAAATCTCCCACGCTCATCACCGCCTCCGACACGTTCAAGGCCGACATTCTGATCGAAGGCGAGAAAATCGCGATGATCGGCAAAAAGATCAACGCGCCGGACGCGCAGGTGATCAACGCCTCCGGCAAACTGGTCTTTCCCGGCGGGGTGGACCCGCACACCCATTTCGACCTGCCCATGTTCGGCACAGTGTCCTCGGACGATCACTACACCGGCCACAAGGCGGCTGCGTTTGGCGGCACCACCACCGTGATCGACTTCGTGCCCCAAGACGAGGCCACGCTGGAGGCCAGCGTAGCGGCCTGGCACGCGAAAGCCGAGGGGAAAGCGGCCATCGATTTCGGATTCCACATGAACGTCACCCGATTGACCGCCGGGGTGGAGGCCGAAATCCCGCGTTTGCTGGACTGGGGCATCTCGACGCTGAAAGTTTTCATGGCCTACAATGGCCGCCTGCGTTTGCAGGACGGCGAAATCTTCCAGGTTCTGCGCATAGCCAAAGAAAATGGAATGCTGACCATGCTGCACGCGGAGAACGGTGACGTGATCGACGTGTTGGTCGCCGAGGCGCTGGCCACGGGCCACACCCAACCCGTCTGGCACGCGCGCACCCGCCCGGGTTGGGGCGCGGTCGAGGCCGTGTTGCGCGGCTGCGCGTTGGCTGCTCAGGCCGAGGCCCCGCTCTACGTCGTCCACATGAACACCGCCGGAGGGGTGGACCAACTGGCCTACGCGCGGGATCGCGGCCTGCCGGTGATGGGCGAAACCTGCCCCCAATACCTGTTCTTCACCGAAGCGCACCTGGCCCGCGAAGACGGCGCCAAATGGGTGGCCTCCCCGCCCCTGCGCATGGTCACAGACCAGCAGCGACTGTGGCGCGGCCTGGCCGATGGCGTGCTGCAAACCATCGGCACCGACCACTGCCCGTTTTTCTTCGACGGCAGCACCCCTATCGAATACGAAGGCCAACAGATCGCCATCCCCGGCAAGGAACTGGGCGCGCACGATTTCACCAAAATCCCCAACGGCCTGCCCATGGTCGGCGACCGCCTGCCCGTCTTGTGGACGTTTGGGGTGTTGGCCGGGCGGCTGACCCCGAACCAGTTCGTGGCCCTGACCAGCACCAATCCGGCCAAAATTTTCGGCCTCTACCCCCGCAAGGGCGCGCTGCTCCCCGGCTCCGACGCGGACCTGGTCATCTGGGACCCCGAGAAAGTGGTCGAATACGGCCTGGCCTATGCCCATCACCGCACAGACTACAATCTGTTCGAGGGCTGGGAACTGACCGGTTTCCCCGAAAAGGTTTTCTTGCGCGGCCAACTGATTGTGGACCAGGGCCGCTGGCTGGGCAAAGCGGGCGCGGGACGTTTTCTGGAACGCGGCACCGGCGAAATTTTATGACAGCGCCCCGCCGTTCGTAGCGCTTGTATCGAGCCGGTAACAATTCAGACATGAGACCTTCCACACCCATCCCTCTCCTCCTCTCCCTGCTCCTCCTGCTTGCGGCCTGCGCGGCCCCGCCGCCCTCTCCCGCCGCGCCCGTCTCCCCCGCACCGACCAAGACGCGCTTCGTCTTTCCGCCCACGTTTACCCCCGCGCCTCCGACCGCCACTTCCATTCCGATTTCTCCTACCCCGCGCCCGACGCGCACCCCTACCCCGACCAGCTCCCCCGCACCCACCCTGCCGCCTCTCCCCACCGCCTACCCTCCCGTCCAATCTGCCACCGCGGACGATCAACCGCCCCGCGCCTATCACCTGCTGTTCCTGGCGGGCGGCGAACTCAAACTTTGGAACCGTGACACCGGCCAGATCGAGGATTTGATCCCCTTTGACGACCCTGCCGAGCGGGTGAACCGCGTCCAGGCCTACTCGATCAGCGCGGACCGGCTGCGTGTTGCGTTGCTGCGCAAGGATGCCAGCGGCGGTTGGGAACTGGCCGTGTTCGACCGCCTGGCCGGCCAAATGCTCTGGCGCCAATCCCTGGAAAGCGCGCAGGTGGCGGACTTTGCCATCTCTCCCAACGGGCTGTGGGTGGCTTACATCGCGCCGCAGGACGTGATCGTGGTACCGCTGGAGGCCCCCGAACGGGCTGCAACCGTCGGGCAGTGTGCGCCGGCGTGTGCCGGGCTGCTGTGGAAGCCGGGCAGCTTGTTTTTGGTGTGGGGAGACCAAACAGGGGTCTGGCAAATCGATCCTGCACTGGGCGTGGATCAGAATGCGGAATTGCTGTTGGAGCCTTTTGTGCAGGCCATTACGGCCCGCGGGGAGAACGTGTACGGCAGCTACGCGCCGCTGAACTGGTCTCCCTCCGGGCGTTTTCTGTTGTTGGGAAAAGGGTTGGCGGA
>JALUWE010000249.1 GCA_027019845.1 Anaerolineales bacterium
GGTCTCTTCGATCCAGGGTGCCCAATGCCGCATCCCGAGGTAGAAACGAAACCGCTGCGGGTCGAAATGGGCGGCGATGGCTGCCATTTGTTTGCGGGTCCAATCCAAAAGCGGTGATTTCCCGCCAATCCGGCGGTAGTTGTGGGTGATCTCCTCCAGCACCGCGGGCGTGGTTGGCCGCCCATTGCGGATGTCGGCCAGATAGCCGGGGATTTCCGCCAGCGAATTCGGCCCGCCATAGGCCATGATGAGAACGCCAATCGGGGCTTCAGTCTGCATACTCCCTGCTCCTTGCATGAACGTAATCCACCAACCGCCGCACGTTGTCCACCGGCGTGGTGCGGTGAATGCCGTGCCCGAGATTGAAGATGTGCCCCGGACGCCCGCCCGCCTCGTCCAGCACGCGGTCCACATGGTGGCGTAGCTCCCGCCAGGGGGCCAGCAGGGTGATCGGGTCGAGGTTGCCCTGAATGGCGCGGTCATAACCGATTTTGCCCCAGGCCGCGGAGAGCGGCATTCTGAAGTCCACCCCGATCACATCGCCCCCGCAGGCGGCCACCTCCTCCAGGTACGGGAACGTGCCGGTGCTGAAATTGATCACCGGCACCCCGGCCCGCTCGAGCGTGGTGAACAGCCTGGTGTTGTAGGGCGCAACATAGCGCAGATATGCCTCTTTGCCCAGCGCCATGCCGGCCCAGGAGTCGAACACCTGCAAAGCGGCCGCGCCGGCCCGCGCCTGTTCGAGCAGGTAATCGGCCTGCACCGTGACCAGCTTGTCCATCAAGCGTTTCCAGGCCGCGGGTTCGGCGTACATCAGGGCTTTGGTTTTGGCATAATCCTTCGAGCCGCCGCCCTCGATGGCGTAGGAAGCCAGGGTGAAGGGCGCGCCCGCGAAGCCGATCAGCGGCAGGCCGCGAGGCGCCAGCTCGCGAACCACGATTTCGATGGCCTCCAGCGTCGGGGCCAGGTGCGCTTTCGCGGGGGGTGTACCCAGCAGGTCCACATCGTGCGTGCTGGAGATCGGGTTGTGGATCACCGGGCCCTTACCGGGTACGAACGACAGTTCCAGCCCCATCCCCACCAGGGGCGGCAAGATGTCGGCGAAGATGATGGCCGCGTCCAGATCGAAGGCGCGCATTGGCTGGAGGGTGACTTCCGCGGCCAGTTCCGGGGTGCGGATCATTTCCAGGATGGTGTACTTTTCACGCAGCGCGCGGTATTCAGGCATGTAGCGCCCGGCCTGGCGCATCAGCCAGATGGGGGTACAGTCCACCGGCAGGCCGCGGCAGGCGCGCAAGAAGCGCGATTCTGGCGTGTTCACCGCTTCTGCCATGCCACCCTCCCGACAAAGAACGGGCCCAGGCTGGTCAGGTACTGCGAGGTCTGCCTGGTCTTGCGCATCCGCTCCACCAGGGCCGAGAGCGGGTGCAGCGCGCTCCCCAGCAGGCCGATGATGAAGTCGTTATCGTTTTTGTCCAGGCCATAGCAGGCCAGGCGAATGTCGTAGGCCAGCCCGGCCTGGCCGTAGGCGCGGCCGATGCCGCCGTGCTCCATCAGAATGGTGCGCTGTTCCTCTGCGGAGAGCTGCTGGAACGCGCCCGAACGCCGCACCGGATACCAGACCACCCAACGCAACGCGGGATCGGTGAGGCGTTCGATGGGGCGGGCGATCAGCACCCGTTCCAAATCGGCTTCGTATCCCAGGCTGTACGTCCGGCCCAGCATGGTGTATTCGGGCTTCAAGCGCAGGTCTGCGAAGGGGTGGGAGCGCAGCAGCGGCCTGACCCGGGTCAGAAAATCGTCCGGGTTCTCGCTGAAGGTCAGCAAGCCGAGGCCGTGCGGGTCGTTGAGGTCCTCGTACAACGCGCCGCCGATTCCGGCCTCTTCGAGGCGTTCGACGTACATGCTGGTCTCGTGCGCTTCGCCAAAAGCCATGAACTGCATGAACAAGCGGCGGTCGAGAGAGAGGGGGCGTCCGTCCGGGCTGCGGCCTCTTTCGGCCAGATCGACGGCGCGAGTGGGGGGGGTCGGTTGAATGTCCAATGCCATAGCGGCCTCCGTGTTACAGAACCTGAGTTTCGGATAAAAGCCCCATCCGTAACTCAGGTTATAGGGTTTTGAAGACCGCCTGCGCGGCCTCCAACGTGGTTTCGATCATCTCGTCATCATGGGCAGCAGAGAGAAAACCGGCCTCGAACTGGGAGGGCGCCAGATACACGCCCCGCGCCAGCATCCCGCGGAAAAATTTCGCGAACCGGTCGGTGTCACTCGTTTTGGCCGTGGGCCAGTCTCGCACGGGCGTGCTGGTGAAGAAGGCCGAAAACATGGTGCCCACCCGGTTTCCATGCAGGGGGATGCCCGCCGCGCGCGCGAGGTCCCCCATGCCCGCGGACAACCGCGCGGCGCGCTCCGCGATCCGCTCCCACAGCCCAGGGGTTTGCAGCGCCTTCAGGGTGGCGATCCCCGCAGACATCGCCAGCGGATTGCCCGACAGGGTGCCGGCCTGGTAGACCGGCCCGGCGGGCGCGATCAGCCTCATGATCTCGCGGCGACCACCGTAGGCGCCCACCGGCAGCCCGCCGCCGATCACTTTGCCCAGCGTGGTCAGATCGGGCGTGACCCGGTACAGGGTTTGCGCGCCCCCGGGATGGACGCGGAACCCGGACATCACCTCGTCGAAGATCAGCAGGCTGCCGTGGTCGCGGGTCAGCTCGCGCAGTGCGTGGAGGAATCCTTCCACCGGCGGCACCACCCCCATGTTGCCAGCCACCGGCTCGACGATCACCGCCGCGATCTGGCCAGGGAAACGCTCGAACAGCGCGGCCACCGAGTCCAGGTCGTTGTAGCGGGCTACCAGGGTGTCCTGTACCGTGGCGGGCGGCACCCCGGGCGAATCGGGCAGCCCCAGCGTGGCTACCCCGGAGCCGGCCTGCACGAGCAGCAAGTCCGCGTGGCCGTGGTAGCAGCCCTCGAATTTGATGATTTTGTTGCGCCCGGTGAAGGCGCGCGCCAGTCGCAGCGCGGTCATGGTGGCTTCGGTGCCGGAGTTGACGAAGCGCAGCATTTCGACGGCGGGCAGGAAGGACTGCACCAGCCGGGCCAGCTCGATTTCCAGCGGGCTGGGCGCGCCGAAGCTGGTGCCCCGCTCCGCGGCCCGTTGCACCGCGGCGATCACCTCCGGGTGGGCGTGGCCTAGAATCAACGGCCCCCACGAGAGCACGTAATCAATGTAGCGGTTGCCGTCCACGTCGAACAAGTACGGCCCCTGGCCGCGCTCGATGAACAACGGCTGCCCGCCCACGGCGCGAAAGGCGCGCACAGGCGAATCCACCCCGCCGGGCAGCAGGGTTTGGGCTTGTTGGAAGAGTTGGGTGGATTTTGGGGTATTCATGGTTCGTGTCTTTGTGTGAGGAGTTTTGGTATACTAGGACAGTGAATAATCTTACGTAGTTGGGAACTGTGATCACCTGTCATTCTGAGGGAGCGCAGCGACCGAAGAATCTGGGAGCGCAGCGACCGAAGAATCCGGAGCGCAGCGACTGTCGGGGCGACCGGCCGGTCGCCCCGACCACCAATAACCACGCCCCGAACAACCGTCCCCGGTCTTCGGTCATCCGTCCCCCGTCTCCCCCGCCATCGCTGAGATTCTTCGCTGTCGCTCAGAATGACGCAAGCAACAGCCGGTCGCCCCGACCACCAATAACCACGCCCCGAACAACCGTCCCCGGTCTTCGGTCATCCGTCCCCCGTCATTCTGAGGGCACGCAGTGCCCGAAGAATCTCCCCCGCCATCGCTGAGATTCTTCGCTGTCGCTCAGAATGACATAAGCCCGTTGGTCGCTCAGAATGACACAAGGCAATAGCTGGCATGAACTGCGTAAGTTCTGTCGGATGACAAAAGTCGAAGAAGCGGCTATCCATAGTTTGCTGACCGCATTGGAGGCAAAATATGGAAACTTTATCCAACAGGTAGTCATATTTGGCTCGAAGGCGCGTGGCGATTCCAACGCTGATTCCGACATCGATCTATTGGTGGTGGTCGAGAGCGAAGATTGGGCACAGTGGCGGAATATCTGGCAGACGGTAGGCCGGATCGAGTTGGAATTCGATGTGTTTTTCAACGTGCATTTGGTATCAGCCCCCGGCTGGCAACAGATGGGGGAAGAGCAATTCTCGCTTTATCGTAATGTCTCCCGCGAGGGGATCACGCTGTTTCGCGCATAGTTCGCAACGCGTTCCGCGGCCAGTTCCCCGGAATGGATGCAGTCGGGGATGCCGATGCCGCGGTAGCCGTTCCCGGCCAGGGCCAGGGCGGGGAAGTTCGCCAGCGCGGATTCGATGCGCGCCAGCCGCTCGGGGTGTCCCAGGTTGTATTGCGGCATGGCCTTTTCCCAGCGGAAAACCCGCGCCAGCAGCGGTTCGGCGGTGATACCCAGGGTGTGGCGCAGTTCCCGGCGGGCGATTTCCAACAGCCCGGCCTCGTCCCAGGGGATTGCGCGTTCCTGCCCGGCGCGGCCCACGAACACGCGCAGCAACGCGTAGCCATCGGGAGCGCGGTGCGGGAATTTGGTCGAAGTCCAGGTGCAGGCCAGTGCTCTGCGCCCCTCCCGCCGCGGGATGACATAGCCGTACCCGTCCAGGGGGCGCGGCAGGTCGGCCTGGCGGTAGGCCAGGGAAATCGTCGCGGTGGAGACGTATTCGATGGCGCGCAGTTCCCGCGCCAGGGAGGGGGCCGCTTCAGCCAGTAAATCGCCGGAAACGTAGGCGGGCGCGGCCAGGATGAGCGCATCGGCCTCGAGCGGAGGGGCGTTCTCCAAATGTACGCGCCAGGGGGAGACCTGCGACCCACCGTAAGCAATTCGTTTTACCCGGCTGTTCAGGCGCAAATCCACGCCGTTCTTCCCCAGCGTGCGCACCAGCGTCTCGACCATCTCGGCCAGCCCGTTCAAGGGGGTGAGAAAAATGCTGCGTGAACCGGGCGCGGCCGCTTTCCCGTTTTTCATGCGCGAGCGGCGTAAAGCCAGCGCGCCTTTCACCAGCCCGCCGTGCTTGATTTCCAGGTCGCGCAGGTACGGGAAGGTGGCTTGCAGGCTGAGTTTGTCGCCGTCGCCCGCGTAGATGCCGCTCATCAGGGGTTCGATCAGGTTCTCGTAGGCCCCGCGGCCCAGGCGGCGGGTCACGAAGCCGCCGATGCTCTCGTCTCCCTGGCCGTTTTTTGCCGGGAGCAGAAAATCCAGTCCCATGCGCGCCTTTTGGGGCCAGGAGAGCAGTCCGGTGCGCAGCATGGCGCCAACATCGGTTGGGATCATCATGGTCAGGCCGCCGGGAAGTTCGTGGAGCTTGCCGTTCTTCAGGATGTAGGTTTTTTTGGTCTGCGGGTTGGTGCCGCGCAGCCGGTCGGCGATGCCCAGTTCCCGGCATAGCTGAAGCGCCCAGGGTTTGGTGACGATGAAGGTGTCCGGCCCCCCTTCGATCACGAAGCCGTCCACCCGCTCGGTGGTGATCTTGCCGCCCCAGGCGTCACCGGCCTCCAGCACGGTGATGGCGAGGGGTGTTCGAGCGTTTTTCTGCAAATGGTAGGCCGCGGACAGTCCGGCAATCCCGCCGCCGACGATGATGATTTTTGTCATGGTTTTTGCTCACGATCACAGATGCGGCAACGGCCATTTTTCGATGGTCTCGACGAAAGGCGGCCTGGGTTTGGGTTTCGGGTTGTATGGATACCAGCCGAGTTCCGCGCGGATGGCCTGCTCCTTGAGTTCGGTCGCGCCCCACACCAGCGAGGCACCGGCGACGCCCATGAGCACAGAACCCCACGCCGCGGGGACGAACAGGGACCCGGCGATCAGCACGATTCCCAGCCCCAGGATGTACGGCCACCACAGATGACCGAGGTAGTATTCGCCGCGGATGACCCACACGAAACCCAAGCCGATGATCAACAGGGTGGCGATGCCGGTCAGAAAACCAAACCAGTTCATGGGGCTGCCTCCCGGATGGCTTCCAGCTCTTCTGGCGACAACCGCCGCCCGATGGGGACGCGGTCCAGCCAGTCGAAGGTGGTCGCGGCGGGGTATTGCGCCAGAATGCGGGCGTGCCGCGGGTTATGCGGGTTGGCGGGCGCGTGGCCTTCCTTCACCCGCTTCTCCTGCCGCCAGAACTCCAGGCCGTCCCACAACAGCGTGACACCCAGGATGCCGAGCGAGGCCGAGACCGCCCGGCTGTCCACCGCGAAGGAGGCCGCCTCCAGGCCGATACCGCCGGCCCAGGAGATCAGCGCGGGCAGCCACACGTTGGGGGCGACGAATTCGATTTTGCGCACCGCCACGTGGCCGAACCAGATGCCGAAAAAGGTGGCCAGCGCGGCGGTTACTCCAATCCAGTTCAGGTGCATCTTCACACTCCAGGGATGGGCATAGCCGGTTCGTACAGGCAGGCGGGGTCAGATTGCATGTAGTCGCCGGTCAGCCCGTAGGCGCGGCCACGCTGCCCTCCACACACCTCGCGGTACTCGCAGACCAGGCATTTGCCCTTGAGTTTTTCGTATGTCCGCAGGTTTTTGAAGACCGGATGGGTGCGGTACACCTCCACCACATCGTGTTCGCGCACGTTGCCGCAGTCGATGGGCAAAAACCCGGAGGGCATGATCTGGCCCAGGTGGGAGATGAACAGGAAGCCGTTGCCGTCGTTGACCCCTTTGGTCGGGCGGTTGAGGCCGTCCGCGTACTGGAATCCGGCTCCCTGAAAGGTGACCGCTTCCCCGTCACCGACTTCGGCTCGCCTGCGTTCGATAGCCACCCGGCGATACATGGGCGCGGCAGTGGCTTTGATGTCGAAGGGCGCGGTTTTCGAGAGGTCGTACAGCCAGTGGAAGATTTCCTCGTGCTTTTCGGGCGAAACCATCCACCGCGCCTGCGCGCGTCCGGTGGGCACCAGGAAGAACACCGACCACTGCACCGCCTCCACCTCCTGGATGAAGGGCACCATGTCGGGGAGCAGATGCGCGTTGAAGGTGGTCACGGTGGTGTTGACCTGCACACTGAGGCCGACTTCTCTGGCGTTGTGCAAAATTTTCATGGTGCGGTCCCACGACCCGTTCACCTGGCGGAATTCGTCGTGAACCTGGGGGGTGGGCGCGTCCAGGCTGAGGGCGATGCGGCGGATACCGGCTTGTTTGGCCTTTTGCAGCCGGGCCACAGTGGGCAACGCGGTGGCGGTCGGCGTGAGGGAACAGCGCAGTCCTTTTTGGGTGGCGTAGCCGATCAGGTCGAACAGGTCACGGCGCATCATCGGGTCGCCGCCGGTGAAGACCAGGATGGGGCTGCCGAAAGCGGCCAGACGGTCGATCAGGCGGTAGCCCTCTTCGGTGGTCAGCTCGCGGGGGTCGCGGCGGTGCTGCGCGTCGGCGCGGCAGTGTTTGCAGGCGAAAGCGCAGGCGCGGGTTACCTCCCAGGCGATAGTAAAGGGGGCCTGGTTGAAATCTACCACTGGGTAGCGTCTGTCGTGGTAAGCGCGTTCCTGCGCGGCTCGTTTGCTGAGAGGGGAGGTAGTAGTCATGATTAGGACTTATGCACTTGAAAAGTCGCACCCAGACCTCACAGGTCTCAAAGCGCATGGAGATGCCCGGATGCAGTCTATTTTGGGTAAAACCTTGCTGTATCGTGTGGTAGTAGACCTGTGAGGTCTCAACTGCGGTGTGTTCTGCTGTACTCTTTGGCTGCCGGTCATTCGCTCAACCACCCGGCGGCTTCTTTGGCGTGGTAGGTGAGGATCAAATCTGCGCCGCCGCGTTTGATGGCGGTGAGGGTTTCCAGGATCACGCCGCGTTCGTCCAACCAGCCGTTGGCCGCGGCAGCTTTGAGCATGGCGTATTCGCCGCTGACGTTGTAGGCGGCCAGAGGCAGCTCGGGGTGAGCGTCTTTCACCCGGCGGATCACATCCAGATAGGGGAGGGCCGGTTTGACCATCAGCATGTCTGCGCCCTCCAGCACGTCCAGCGCGGCCTCGCGCAGGGCCTCGCGCGCGTTGGCCGGGTCCATCTGGTGGGATTTGCGGTCGCCAAACGCGGGGGGCGATTCCGCTGCCTCGCGGAATGGGCCGTAAAAGCTGGAGGCGTATTTGACCGCGTAGGACAGAATCGGGACATGCTCCCACTGGGCCGCGTCCAGCGCGCTGCGGATGGCGGCTACCATACCGTCCATCATGCCGCTGGGCGCGACCACGTCGGCGCCGGCTTCGGCGTGGGAGACGGCCACTTTGCCCAGCACATCCAGTGTGGGGTCGTTCAGCACGTAACCCTGGGGGAGGGGCGGCCCTCCTTCGTGCAGGATACCGCAGTGGCCGTGGTCGGTGTATTCGCACAGGCAAACGTCGGTGATCACCACCATTTCGGGCACGGCCTGTTTGATCGCGCGAATGGCTTGCTGGACGATCCCGTCGGGCGCGAAGTTCTCTTCGCCGAGGGGGTCTTTTTGCGCCGGAATGCCGAACAGGATGACAGCCGGGATGCCCAGCCGGGCGATGGACTCGGCCTCCGCGGGCAGGCGGTCTACCGACCACTGGTACTGGCCGGGCATGGAGGCGATCTCGTGCCGGATGCCTTTGCCGTGCCGGACGAAGAGCGGGTAGACGAAATCTTTTGGAGACAGGCGGGTTTCGCGCACCATGTCGCGCAGACCGGGGGTCAGGCGCAGGCGGCGGGGGCGGGAGGTGGGGTAGGGGGGGAGGGTCATGTGTCGGGTGAGGTGTGCGGGGGCGATGTGCGGCGTGCGGCGTATCAGGTGTGGTGAGGTTTTGTCTGCTCAAGGGCCGCGAGCAGGCCTTCGACCGTGTGTTCCTTTGCCACTGCGTGCACGCGCAGACCGGCTGCACGCGCCGCGGCCGCGGTTTTGGGGCCGATGCAGGCGATGGCCGGATTGCCGGGCAAATGAAACGGGTCCAGGCCGGCGCGGCGGAGGAGTGTGACGAAGTTGCGCGCGGTGGAGCCGCTGGTGAAGGTGACGGCGTCCACTCCGCTGCGCAACGCGGCCAGCCCGGCGGGGTCTGGCTGGGCGGGGAGGGTACGGTAAGCGGTGATGGTCAGGGGGATGCCGCCCGCGGTTTCGATGGCGGCTGGCAGCGCGTCCGCGGCCAGGTCTCCCAGAGGGAGGAAGACGCGTTTCCCCGCCAGATCGCCCAAACCGGGCAGGATGGCTTCGGAGAGGAAGCGGTGAGGAACGAAATCCGGCCTGATGCCGTGGGCTTGCAGGCGGCGGGCGGTTTTGGGGCCGATGGCGGCCACGCGCACCCCGTCCGGGAAGGGGAGGCCGGTATGCGCCAGCCGCGCCCAGACTGCCTCGACCGCGTTGGTGCTGGTGAAGATCGCCCAATCGCAGAGGTGCAGCCGTTCGAGGGCCGCATCGATCGGGGCCGGGTTTTCGAGGGCCGCGATGCGGATGGTGGGAAAATGGACCGGCTCGAAGCCGCGGGCGCGCAGGGCCTGGGCAAAGGATTCGGCCTGCTCGCGGGGGCGGGTGATCACGACACGCATCAGCACGCCACCTCCAACAGCGTTGCCGCGCCGCGTGCCAGGGCTTCCCGCGCCAGGGACGCCCCCAGCTCGAGCGGATCGCTGTCCTGGCCGAGCACTTCAATGTGCTGCGCGCCGTCGGGCGAGAGCACCACGCCCCGCAGGGTGATCGTGTCGCGGTTGGCGGTAGCGTGCGCGCCCACCGGCAGGGAACAACCGCCTCCCAGGGCTTGCAGGAAGGCTCGTTCCGCGGTCACCGCCCGGCGGGTGGAGGGGTCTTCGATAGCGCGCAGATAGTCTAACGTGCGTTGGTCACCGGTGCGGCACTGTACGGCCAGCGCGCCCTGCCCGGCCGCGGGCAGCATGACCTCCAACGGCAACATTTCGGTGATGTGTGCCTGTAGGCCCAGGCGGGTCACTCCGGCCGCGGCCAGCACGATGGCATCGTATTGGCCTTCCCTGACCTTGCGCATGCGGGTATCCACGTTGCCGCGGATTGGCCGGATGTCGAGATCGGGCCGCCGCGCCAGAATCTGGGCGCGGCGCCGGATGCTGGAGGTGCCGACCACCGCGGCGGGGGGGATGGTCTGGAGGGTGTGTCCGGCGGGGCATATCCACGCGTCGCGCGGGTCCGCCCGCCTGGGGATGGCTGCGATGGTCAGCCCGGGAATTTCTTCGGTTGGCAGGTCTTTCAGGGAGTGGACCGCGGCATCAACGCGGCCGCGGCGCAGGGCTTCTTCCAATTCGAGGGTGAACAACCCCTTGCCGCCGATGCGGGGCAGCGGGGTGTCTGTCAGGCGGTCCCCGCGGGTGGTGATGACTTCAATCTGGCAAGTCAGGGCAAGCCAGACGGCCTGAAGCAATCCGACGATGTATTCGGTTTGCCAGCGAGCGAGGGGAGAAGGGCGGGTGGCGAAGGTGAGCATGTTCAGTGTTCAGTGTTCAGTGTTCAGTGGTCAGTCGAGGCCGAAGAGGCCGCGGGTGAGGTTGGCGTAGTCCGCGGCCAGAGGGGTGCCGGCTACTTCCCGCAGGCGGATGGTGGGGCTGTGGAGGATCTTTTTGACGATGGATTGGGTCAACAGGTCGAGTTGTTGTCGTGCCTCCGGGCTGAGGTCTGGCATCCGGCGGATGGCTTTTTGCAGCTCGGTTTGGCGGATGGCGTCGGCCTGTTTGCGGATTTGGGTGATGATGGGTACGAGTTCGAGGGTGGCGAGGTAGTCGAGAAAAGCGGCCTGCTCTTCGGCCAGGATGGCTTCGACCGCGGGGATTTCGGCTTTTCGCTGGGCAAGCGAGCTTTCCAGGTGTGCGGACAGCGCGGCGATGTCGAAGCGTTCGACGCGGGGAATGGTTTCGACGCCGGTTTCCACATCGCGCGGCAGCGCGATGTCCATCAGCACCAGGGGGCGGCTGGGCCGCGAGCGCATGGCTTTTTCCACCATCTGGCGGGAGATGATGGTGTGTGGGGCGGCGGTGGAGGTGATGACCACGTCGGCCTGGGTGAGCAGCTCGGGCAGGGATTCGAGTGCAGCCGCGCGGCCGTTCCAGCGTCCGGCCAGGTTTTTGGCCTTTTCGAGAGTGCGGTTGGCAACGGTGATGCGTGAGACGCCGCGCTTGCGCAAGGCTTCGACGGCCAGTTCTGCCATTTCCCCCGCGCCCACCACCAGAATGTGGGCTTTTTGCAGCGTAGGGACCGCGTTTGCGATCAGGCTGACGGCCACGGAGGAGATGGAGGCCGGGTTGCGCCCAATGGCGGTTTCTGTGCGGGCGCGTTTTCCGGCGTGAATGGCCGTTTGGAACAGCCGTGAAAGCACCTTTCCGGCCACGCCATGCTGCCGGGCTGCGGCGTAGGCGTCCGCCACCTGGCCTAGAATTTGCGGCTCGCCGAGCACCAGCGAATCCAGCCCTGCGGCCACACGCAGCAAGTGGTGGACGGCTTCGGAATCGAGCAAACGGTAGGCGGCGGAAGAAAATTCACGGGGGGAAATGCCGCGAACTTCGGCCAGAAAATTTTCCAGCGCGGGAAATATGTTTTCGTCTCCGACCGCATAGATTTCCACCCGGTTGCAGGTCGAGAGGATGACGCACTCGCGGATGAGTCGCCGGTTCGCGTCTTGCCCGCACCCGAGGCGCGCCAGCGACGCGTTCAGTTGGTGCGGGGTGAATGCCAGGGTTTCCCGTAGAGCAAGAGGGGCGGTGTTGTGGTTGATGCCGAGGCAGTGGATGTTCATACGCGGGCTGGTTTGTGAGTGTGTTGTTTTTTTTTT
>JALUWE010000250.1 GCA_027019845.1 Anaerolineales bacterium
TCCCCCAGTTCCCTCAGTTCCCCCAGTGCCCCCAGTGCCTCCAGTGCTCCCAGTGCCCCCAGTGACACCGTTTTTGGCGCGCGAGATGCGGTCCAGGTAGCGGCTGACCTCGCGGCGGGTGAGTTTGGGGTAGATTTCGTGCAGCAACGCGGCCCGGTCGGGGTCGCTGGCGATGGCGAACGCGGGCGGGATGCCGCTCCGGTCCCCGTCCTGGCGCAGCACCCCGGCCGCGAAGGCGTGAAAGGTTTGCACTGTGATTTCGCGGGCGGTCTCCGCGCCCAACAGCCCCTCCAGCCGTGCGGACATCTCCTGCGCGGCCTTGTTGGTGAAGGTGATGGCCAGCACGCTCGCGGGCGGGACGCGTTTTTCGGTGATCAGGTGGGCGATGCGGTAGGTGAGCGTGCGGGTCTTGCCCGCGCCCGGCCCGGCGGTGATGATCAGCGGGTGGCCGGTGCAGCGGACCGCGGCCTGCTGCTGGGGGTTCAGTGGCGGTGCGGGGGACGGGGTACGGGGTGCGGAGTACGGGGTGCGAGGTGCGGGGTGCGCTGCCCCCTCCCTGTCCCCGGTCTCCCGTCCCCGGTCCCCGGTCTCCCGTCCCCGGTCCCCGGTCTCCCGCCCCCGGTCCCCGGTCCTCCGTCCCCCAAACATGCTCAACTGCGGCGAAATGCGCTCACGCTCCCCCTCCGCGAACAGGCGCACCACACCGAATTCGCCGTCGTAGCCCGCGGCGATCACCACTTCGCCAGCGCGCATCCGGCGGATGGCCTCGGCCAGCAGCGCGCCACCGGTGAGGGCGATGTCTTCGAGGGGCGCGTGCATCAGGACGTGCAGTTCCGGGCCAAGCTGGTCGAGCAGCAGGGTGTAGGTACGCTGGACGCGTTTGGTGTTCACACCGACCTGGAGCACTTCGGAGAGGATTTCGGGCAGCGGGATCAGGCTGGTGAACGGGTGGGTGCGCGGGGGCTGTTCCCCCTCGGGGCGGTCGGCCAGCTCCTCGACGCGGTGCATCACCCCGACGGTGACGGGTTTGCCGCACACCGCGCACAGGCGGTTGTGTTGCAGCGTGGTGGCCGGATGCCAGCGCACCCCGCATTTGCGGTGGCCGTCGTAGTGGTATTTGCCCTCTTCGGGGAAGAACTCGATGGTGCCCAGAAAGCCCTCGCCGCTGCGCAGTGCGGCGAAGATGGCCGGATAGGAAAGCTCCGTGTCGAACAGGTTGGCTTCGCGGGCCAGCTTTTGGGGCGAGTGCGCGTCCGAGTTGGAGACCAGGGTGTAGCGGTCGAGCATGGTCAGCCGCCAGTTCATCGGCGGGTCCGAGGACAGGCCGGTTTCGACCGCGAAGATGTGCGGGGTGAGGTCCTCGAAGCACTCTTCCACGCTATCGTAGCCGGATTTGGAGCCGAGCAGCGAGAACCACGGCGTCCAGATGTGCGCCGGGATGAGGTGGTTTTGGGGGTGGATGTCGAGGATGAGTTCCAGCAGGTCGCGGGAGGGCAGCCCCAGGATGGGTCGCCCGTCGGAGCGGATGTTGCCGATTTTTTCGAGCGCGGCCTGTACCTTTTCCACCGTGTCCAGGTCGGGCGCGAAGACCACGTTGTGGACTTTGCGCACGCGGCCGTTTTTCTTGTAGATGCTGCTGATTTCGCCGCCCAGCAGGAAGCGCACCTCCCCGCGGCAGGCTTTGGGGACTTCGGCCTGCACCCCGCGGGCGTATTCGGGCTTCAGGCGGTATAACCCCTCTTCCGCGGGTTCCAGTTTTTCGCGCATTTCGGCCAGCCAGCCGGGGTGGGCGATGTCACCCGTGCCGACCACGTGCACGCCTTTGAGCTGCGCCCATTGCGCCAGATGCTCGAAATCCAGGTGTTTGCTGGTGGCGCGGGAGTAATGGGAGTGCAGGTGGAGGTCGGCGGTGAAGTGCATGGGATGGAATCGTTCACCCCTTCTTATGCAGCTCCCGCAGCTGCTCGAACAGCCGTTTCTCTTCTTCGGAGAGTTTGTCGGGAAGCTTGATCTCGACGGTTGCCAGCAGGTCGCCGTGTTCGTGCGGTTTGCGCAGTTTTGGCATCCCTTTGCCGCGCAGCCGGAAGGTCTTGCCGTTGGCGGTCAGGGGCGGGATTTTGAGCTTGACCGGGCGTTCCATCGTGGGGACTTCGACCTCTCCGCCCAGAATAGCGGTGTACAGATCGAGGGGCACGGTGACGCGCAAGTCGTCTTTCCGGCGGGTGAATACCGGGTGGGGCAGCACACGAATTTTCAGGTAGAGGTCGCCGGCCTGGCCCCCGCGCGCGCCCTGCCCGCCCTGTCCGGCGACGCGCACTTTGGAGCCGGTGCGCACCCCTTTGGGGATTTTGATCTCCATGCGGCTGCCGTCGGCGCGTTCGAAGATGCGCGAAGCGCCGTGGTAGGCCTCCTCCAGCGTGATCTCGACGCCCTGTTCGATGTCCTGCCCGCGCAGGGGTTGGGTGCGCGCCCGGCCCGCGCCGCGGCCGAACAGGGTCTCGAAAAAGTCGGAGAATCCGCCGATTCCGCCCAATCCGCCCTCGCCGAAGATGTCGCGCAGGTCTTCCACGTTGACGGTGCGCGTGTATGTGCCCGGCCCGCCTGCCCAGCGGCCCCAATCGAAATCCTCCGGTCTGCCGCCGGCGCGCGCGTACTGCTGCCAGTGCTGGCCGAACTGGTCGTACTTCTTGCGTTTTTCCGGGTCGGACAGCACCTGGT
Organism: Anaerolineales bacterium; assembly: GCA_027019845.1. Taxonomy (GTDB): domain Bacteria; phylum Chloroflexota; class Anaerolineae; order Anaerolineales; family JABWBV01; genus JALUWE01. Next base: position 2,719 of record JALUWE010000250.1, read on the forward strand.
AGGCTTCGTTGATCTCTTTGAACTTTTCTTCGGCGCGTTTGTCGCCCTGGTTGGCGTCCGGGTGGTATTTGCGCGCCAACCTGCGAAACGCATCCCGAATTTCTTCCTGCGTGGCGTTTTTGCTCACGCCGAGGCTTTTGTAGTAATCGTGGTATTCCATACGCTCATCACCTGAGGAGGGATTATACTTCGTGAGGCGGTGATTCTCAATATGTGATGTGTTCAGTGGTCAGTGGTCAGTGGTCAGTGGTCAGTGTTCAGTTTTCAGTGCCCTCGGTGCTCCCAGTGCTCCCAGTGTTCCCAGGCCCCGCACGCGACCGCCGGGAACCGTGTTCGAAACCGGTTCCCGGCGATTGAAGAAATAAGGAGAAGCGATGCGTCTTATGCGTCGATGATCTCGCCTTTGCTGGATTTGCCGTTGGTGCGGATGGCAATGCGCTTGGGTTTGAATTCGTCCGCTTTGGGAATGGTCAGGGTCAAGACGCCATGTTCGTAGCTGGCGCTAACCGCATCCGCATTGACTGCGACCGGAAGCCGGACGCTGCGGGAAAAGCTGCCGTATCTGCGCTCGCGCAAATGATAATCCGCTTCCTCCAGGGTTTCGTCCATCTTGACTTCGCCCTTGATGGTCAGCATGTTGTTTTCGAGGGTGACTTCGATGTCGTCAGGGTTCACGCCCGGAATGGAAGCCTTCACCACGTAATCGTCATCCCTTTCGGCAACGTCCAAAGCCAGTTCCCACGTGGGCATCACGGCCAGGTCGCTGAAGAAGGGGTCTTCGAAAAAGCGGTCAAAAGCACGCTGCCAGGCGAGCATTTCACGAGCAGGATTCCAACGAGCTAGCTTCATCATTTTTCATCACTCCTTTCGGGTGTGTATGGTTTTGAGTATCGAATGGGTGGTTTCCGTTTGCATCCCCTATTAAAGCCGGGTTTTGTAAGAAAAACATAGGCGCGGGATATGCGCTGTGTTAGAGAAACAAAAAAACAGGGCGCGCAAGGCACCCTGTTCGTAAGCGGCGTATTGCAAGCGCGCTGGCTACGGAAAAATCCCCCGTTCCTTGTACACTTTTTCCAACCGAGTCAAGGCCACGATGTAGGCGGCGGTGCGCAAATCCGTGCTGTACTCGTGGGCAGTGTCACGTACAGAGGCGTACGCGGCGCGCATCTTCTTGTGCAGCTTGTGGTCCACTTCGTCCAGGTCCCAATACTCGCTGCGCTTGTTTTGCAGCCACTCGAAATAGCTGACGATCACCCCGCCAGCGTTGCACAGGATATCCGGCAGCAACTCGATGCCGCGTTGTTGTAAAATCGCGTCTCCCTCGATGTCTGTTGGCCCGTTGGCGCCCTCCACCACCAGGCGCACGTTCAGCAAAGGGGCGGTCTGCGCGGTGATTTGATTTTCCAGCGCGGCGGGGACAAAAATGTCAGCGGTGGTGCTCAAAAATGTGGGATGGTCAACCGGCTGCCCTTGCGGGTACCCGGCCAGGCCGCCATATTCCTGGACGTAGGCGGTCAGATCGTCGGGATCGATCCCCTCCGGGTTGTGGATCGCACCGGTGGCATCCTCGACCGCCACCAACCGGGCGCCGTGCATCTTCATCAACCGGGCAGCCCACGAACCCACGTTGCCAAACCCCTGCACGCAATAGGTGATCTCACTGAGATCAACCGCGTTGTCCTGCGCCCACATCTCGATCACGTACACCACCCCCTGCCCGGTGGCCTTCTCGCGCCCTACGCTGCCGCCGGACTGGATCGGCTTACCGGTGACCACGTGGGTGCTGCGGTTGCGCTCCTGGGGCGGCATCATTTGCAAATAGGTATCCAAAATCCAGGCCATGATCTGGGCGTTCGTGTTCACATCCGGGGCCGGGATGTCGTACTCCGGGCCGATGTTGCTGCCCAACGCGAAGGTAAACCGCCGGGTGATACGTTCGATTTCGCTTTGCGAATATTTGCGCGGGTCGATTTGAATCCCGCCTTTTGCGCCGCCCAGCGGAAGGCCTGCAATCGCACACTTCCACGTCATCCAGGTCGCCAGGGCGCGCACCTCGTCAATATCCACCGACGGGTGATAGCGCAGACCGCCCTTATACGGCCCCAGCACATTGTTATGCTGCACCCGGTAACCGGTGAACATTTCGATGTTGCCGTTGTCCATCTTGACCGGAAAATTGACCACGATTTCGTTGGTGGTTTTGGACAAAATTTTACGGATTGGCGGGTCCAGATTCATCAAATCAGCAGCCTTATCGAACTGCTGCCTGACCGTGGCATACACGCTCCGATTCGTGACCGTTGACATGCGTCCTCCTGAAACAAGTTTTAGGATGGTATCCAAAGTGACCGGATTCTAGCCGGAATCTTCCGGGATGGATAGGGGAAGCGGGCAAACGTTATCTCCCTTCCCGCCATAACAACACGCCACCCGCGAGCAACAGCACCAGCATCCACAGCAGCAACAGCGGCGTCGCGGCGCGGTCGATCACCGTAAGGCCGTTGACCACCGGGAAGAGCACGAACATCCCGGCCACAATCGCCGGAAACCGGCGTCCCGGCAGCGCGAGCAGGATGCCCGCCGCGAAAAAGACCAGCGCCAGGGCCGCGCTGGCATATTTGACCTGCTCCACCGCGGCCAACGCGCTCACCTCCCAGGGCTGGATGGCGACCCCCGCCAGCGCGGCGCGCGCCATGTTCACGGTCAACGCGTTCTCGATCACGTCCAACACCGCCAGCAGCCCCGCGAACCCCAACCCCGCCGCGGCCAGCAGCCGGGCGCGCGGCCAGACCAGCGCGGCCGCCGCGATGAACGTGCCCGTATACGCGATCAGGAACACGTTATCCAGCGCCATGACCGTGATCAACGTGGAGGCCACCGGTTGGAGCATGGCCGCGTACGCTTCAGGCGTGCCCGGCTGCCCAAAAGCCGCCATTTGTTCCCCAATCGGGCCGCCCACCACTACCATCGCCACTAAAATCAGCGCGCCCGCAAACGCGAACACCGCGCCAACGCGAATCAGTCTTGTGTTCATGTTGTACATCTCCAGGGGATAAGGTGTCAGGTATCAGGTATCAGGTGTCAGGTGTCAGGTGTCAGGTTGCAGACAGGCTCAGCAGATCGAAATGGCAGCTTCGGAAACCCTGCCCTGCAAGACTGCGCTCCACGGATGAAAGAACAACAAATCAGACCAGTCAGACCAGTTAGACAAATCAGACAAATTAGACCAGTTAGACAAATTAGACCAGTCAGACAAATTAGACCAGCCGACCAACCACACCAAATAGTTTACTACGGCGTGCAGAATTGGGGTAAAATTAGTGCAATGTGTGAAGTAAGGAGTACGGAGCAAGAAGTACGGAGTAAGGAGTAGGGGAGATATTCAGTATTCAGTATCTCCAGTGCTCCCGGTGTTCCCAGTGTTCCCAGTGTTCAGTGTTCAGCGTCTCCAGTGTTCCCAGTGCTCCCAGTGTTCCCAGTGCTCCCAGTGCCCCCAGTGCTCCCAGTGCCCCCAGTGCCCCCCAGTGATCCCAATGCCCCCAGTGCCCCCCAGTGCTCCCATGTTCAATAACCGCCTAATCAATCAACCACTTGCCCATGAGTATCGAACAAAACCTCCAAAGCGAGCCGGTCACACAACTCGATCTGTCTGAATACACTGTGGTGGAAAGCGGCACGAGCGTGCGCGACACCATCCGGCAAATGCGCAACGAGAAACGCAACTGCGCCTTCATCGTCAAACAGGGTACGCTGGTCGGCATCTTCACCGACCGCGACGTGCTGCGCCGGGTGGTCGATCACCCCGAAATCTGGGACCACCCCATCGACGAGGTGATGACCCACCACCCGCGCACCATCCGCGGCGACCAGCCCACCGGCGCGGGCCTTCAATTTATGAACGACCTGCACTTCCGCAATACCCCCGTCCTCGACGAGGACGGTAACATCATCGGCAACATGACCTATTTCTCCCTCATCCGCTACCTGGCCGACCACTTCCCCACAGAGGTGCTCAACCTGCCGCCCGACCCGGACAACTACGGCGAAGAGCGGCACGGCGGCTGAAAAAAAGCGAGACACCCATGACCGAACCAACCAACGGCAAACCCGTCGAACTGATCGACCTCGACTCCGTCGTCATCCGCTTTGCAGGCGACTCCGGCGACGGGATGCAACTGACCGGCACCCAGTTCACCAACACCGCGGCCATTTTTGGCAACGACATCAGCACCCTGCCGGATTATCCGGCGGAGATCCGCGCGCCGGCCGGCACCCTGCCAGGGGTCAGCGGGTTCCAGGTACACCTTTCCTCTCGCGACGTGCGCACCCCCGGGGACGCGCCCCACGTGCTGGTCGCCATGAACCCGGCCGCGCTGGCCGCCAACCTGAACGAGCTGGAACCCGGCGGCATCCTGATCGTCAACACCGACGCCTTCACTCAAAAGAACCTGCAAAAAGCCCGCTACCAGAGCAACCCGCTCGAAGACGGTTCGCTGGACAGTTATGAGCTTCACGCCATTCCCATCACCACACTGAACCGCAACGCGCTCAAAGACATCCCCGGCCTGACCGCCAAACAGATCGACCGCAGCAAGAACTTCTTCGCGCTGGGGCTGACTTTTTGGATTTTCGACCGCGCCTTGGAGCCGACCATCGCCTGGATCGAGAAAAAATTCGCCAAACGGCCCGAGGTGGTGGAGGCCAACATTCGCGCCCTAAAAGCCGGGTACAACTTCGGCAACACCACGCGCACCTTCCAACGGCGCTACCACATTCGTCCTGCGCCGCTGCCCCCCGGCACCTACCGCAAGATCACGGGCAACGAAGCCGCCGCGTACGGCTTCCTGACCGCGGCCCGCAAAGCCGGGAAACCGCTCTTCTACGGCGCGTACCCGATCACCCCGGCCAGCGACATCCTGCACTTCCTGGCCCCGCTCAAGCATTTCGACGTGCGCACCTTCCAGGCCGAGGACGAGATCGCGGCCATGGGCGCGGTGATCGGCGCGGCCTTTGGCGGCGCGTTCGCAGTGGCCGGCACCAGCGGCCCGGGCGTGGCACTCAAGAGCGAGGCCATCGGATTGGGCATCATGCTCGAGCTGCCCATGGTGATCGCCAACATCCAGCGCGGGGGACCCAGCACCGGTCTGCCCACCAAACCCGAACAGGCCGACCTGCTCCAGGTGATGTTCGGGCGCAACGGCGAAAGCCCGGCCCCCGTCGTCGCCCCGGCCTCCCCATCCGACTGCTTCCCCATGGCCATGGAGGCCTTCCGCCTGGCCGTGCACGCCTCCTGCCCGGTGTTCTTCCTCTCGGACGGCTACCTGGCCAACAGCTCAGAACCCTGGCGCATCCCAGACCCCGACGACCTGCCCGCCATCCAGGTGGTTCACCCCACCGATCCCGAGGGCTTCATGGCCTACAAGCGCGACCCGGACTCGCTGGCGCGTAACTGGGCCATTCCCGGCACCCCCGGCCTGGAGCACCGCCTGGGCGGACTGGAAAAGAGCGACGGCACGGGCAACGTCTCCTACGCGCCCCAAGACCACGAACACATGGTCTGGACGCGGGCCGAAAAAGTCGCCCGCCTGAGCAAGGTGATCCCGCGGCAGAAAGTGTACGGCGACCGGGAAGGGCCGCTGCTGGTGGTCGGCTGGGGCAGCACGTTTGGCGCCATCCGCTCCGCGGTCGAGCAGGCCCGGCGGGAGGGCCGCCCGGTCTCCCACGCGCACATCCGCTATCTCAACCCCTTCCCGGCCAACCTGGGCGATGTGCTGGCGCGCTTCGAGCGCATCCTGGTGCCCGAAATGAACCTCGGCCAGCTCGCCATGCTGCTGCGCAACCAGTACGACATCTCCCCGATCCCCTTCCCCAAAGTGCAGGGACGCCCCTTCAAAATCAGCGAAATCCGCGCCCGAATTGAGGAGTTCGTGTAGTTCGAGTTGGGAGCTTGCCCGGCGCGAAGTCGAAGGATGCTATCCCTATCCCTATCCCCAATCCCTATCCCCAATATCCATCCTTCGACTACAGGCTCACTCCGTTCGCCTTCCGCTCAGGATGCAACTCACCATTCACAATTCACAATTCACAATTCACAATTCACCACTCACCATTCACAATTCCCCACTCCCCCATGACCACCCCCCTCCCCAAACTCACCCGCCAGGATTTCGTCTCCGACCAGGAAGTGCGCTGGTGCCCCGGCTGCGGGGACTACGCCATTCTGGCGCAGGTGCAAAAAATCCTGCCCGAAATCGGCGTCCCCAAAGAGAACATCGTCTTCATCTCCGGCATCGGCTGCTCCAGCCGCTTCCCGTACTACATGAACACCTACGGCATCCACAGCATCCACGGCCGCGCGCCCACCCTGGCCACCGGCCTGAAGATCGCCAACCCCGACCTGAGCGTCTGGGTGATCACCGGAGACGGCGACGCGCTCTCCATCGGCGGCAACCACCTGCTGCACGCCTGCCGGCGCAATACGGACATCAAAATCATCCTGTTCAACAACCGCATCTACGGGCTGACCAAAGGCCAGTACTCGCCCACCTCCGAGCGCGGCAAACGCACCAAGTCCTCCCCGCTGGGGTCGATTGAACAACCCCTCAACCCGATTTCGGTGGTGCTCAGCGCGGAGGCCACCTTCGTCGCCCGCTCCGTGGACGTATACACCCGCCATTTGCAGGAAACCCTCAAAGCCGCCGCGGCGCACAAAGGCACCGCGTTCGTCGAAGTCTTTCAAAATTGCCTGATCTTCAACGATGGGGCCTGGGATTTCGTCACCGACCGCAAGATGCGCTCCGAAAACGCGCTCTTCCTGGAACACGGCAAACCGATGGTATTCGGCAAAAACCACGACAAGGGCATCCGCCTGAACGGGATGAAACCCGAAGTGGTGCAGTTGGGAAACGGTATCACCGAGGACGACTTGCTGGTACACGATCAGTACACGGAAGACCCGCACCTGGCCTTCCTGCTCAGCCGCATGACCTACCCCGAATACCCCGCGCCCCTGGGAGTCTTTCGCAGCGTGCGCAAACCCACCTACGAGGAAGGCATGTTTAGCCAGATCGAAGCGGCCCGCGCCCAGCAGGGTGAGGGTGATCTGCGCAAGCTGTATCACAGCGTGGAAACCTGGGTGGTGGACGAGGACACGCAGGTGGTGGGCACCGAAATCAAAGGCGCGCTGGTCGCCGGGCTGGACGAGGAGTACATCGATGAAATGGACGCGCCCCCCGGCGAGCCGACCGAAGTCGAGCACAGCCTGGAGTTCGACCTGATCACCGAGTTGCAACCCGCCGCGCCGATCACCGTCACGCCCGGCACCAGCCTGGCAGAGGTGATCGCCACCATGCGCGCCAGCAACATCGGCTCGATGCTGGTGGTGGACGATCAGGGCCGGCTGGCCGGTGTGTTCACCGAACGGGACATCCTCAACAAGGTGGCCTGCAAAGTGGAGCCCGAAGGCCTCAACGCCGCATCCGTAGGTGATTACATGACCCGCAACCCGACCACCCTGGCGCCGGACGCCCCCATCGCCCACGCGCTGCATCTGATGGCGGTCTATGGCTTCCGCCACCTGCCGCTGGTAGACGAGGAAAACCGCCCGGTCGGCGTGATCTCGTTCCGGGACGTGGTAGCCTACATCGGACGGTGGTTTGCGTAGGGGAGCGGAGCGAGAGTGTAGGGTAATTGGGTAATTGGGTAATTGGGTAATTGGGTAATTGCATCCTGAGCGGAGGGCGGTGCAGCCGCTCGTAGTCGAAGGATGGGACGGGGAAAGTATGCTACCTTTAGACAAACCAGACAAATTCGACAAGCCCGACAAGTCCGACAAATCAGACCAGTCAGACCAGTCAGACGAATTAGACCACTCAGACCAATCAGACCAATCAGACAAATCAGACAAATCAGACCAGTCAGACCAGTCAGACGAATTAGACAACCCCAACACCCCAGGCGAACAAAGTGTGTTACAATCCAGCCAAGTTGTATAAACGAGTCGATCCGAAAAAACAGAGAACGAGTAACCCTGAACCCGCTTCGGAAGTCTTGGAAACTCACAGGCTTCCGAGTTTTTTTGCATCGACTTCAGGCTGATGAACAGCGAACCAAATTGAAATGGAGAGTTTATGATGAGCAACAAAACCCCCGAAAAAGTAAAAGCTGATGTGGTTGTAAGTATGCACTACACCCTGAAAGTCGATGGCAGCGTCGTGGATACTTCCTCTGGAGCCGACCCCCTGGAATATCTTCAAGGGCACGGCAACATTATCGAGGGCCTGGAAAAAGAAATGGAGGGCATGGCGGTTGGCGAGAGCAAAACCGTCAGCGTGGCGGCCAAAGACGGCTACGGCGAATACGACGCCGAGGCCGTGGCCTACATTCCCCGCGCTCAGTTCCCCCCCGAGATTCCCCTGGAAGAGGGCATCCAGCTTCAAGTGCGCGACGAACAAGGTGATGTGACCAGTGCCTGGATTTCAGAAGTGGGCGAAGATCGGGTACAACTCAATTTCAACCACCCCCTGGCGGGCAAAAATCTGGAATTCGAGGTGACCGTGGTCGGGCTACGCCAGCCTACTTCGGAAGAACTCACTCACGGCCACGTGCATTCGGACAAACACTCTCATTAATAGGACTTACGCACTTGAAAAGTCGCACCCAGACCTCACAGGTCTCAAAGCGCATGGAGACGCCCGGATGCAATCGATTTTGGGTAAACTCTTCCTGCATCGTGTGGTAGTAGACCTGTGAGGTCCCAACTGCGTAAGTACTGTCATTAACAGGACGTACGCAAATCTGACAATACGGGGCTGCTCCCATTTGGGGCCCGGCTGCTGAGCAACCCAAGCCCTTTGCCCCGTCATTTACCCGCATACCGCCTCCACCGCCTGCTCCAAAGAGAAGGGGGGGATGTGTTTGCGGGTGTTTTCGATTCAGCGAGGCCCGCCAGCAAGCCCGCGGCTTTTTGGGCGACGGGCTGTTCCGCTGCCGGATGCGGCCTGGATGGCGCGGGCGGTTTGTTGGGCGGCC